>BDTQ01000262.1 GCA_002898135.1 bacterium BMS3Bbin07 | reverse complement strand
TTCAAATACACCTTGCACTACAAGACCCAGGGACTCAAAACCCTCGGTGATACTCCTGACAACGTTCATTCTCTTTTCAATGCTTTTTATGACTCCCCCCTTGTCCACCTCTCCCTTGCCGACTTCAAACTGTGGTTTTATGAGTGCAAGTATCCCGCCCCCATTCCTGAGAAACTCGAGTATTTTCGGGACAACCTTTAAAAGTGATATAAAAGAGACATCTATTGTAACAAAATCAACTTTTTCGGGAAGCATCTCCTCTGTCAGATACCTGATGTTAGTTCTCTCAAGAACCACTACCCTGGGGTCTTTCCTCAGCTTCCAGGAGAGCTGTCCATACCCCACATCAACTGCGTATACCTTCCTTGCACCCTTCTGGAGCATGCAATCAGTGAACCCGCCGGTAGAGGCCCCCACATCCATCACAACCCGGCCATCAAGCTGAATATGGAAATGCTCAAGTGCGGCCTCCAGCTTTAGCCCTCCCCGGCTTACATAAGGAAGGTCTTCTCCCCTCAGGACAATCCCGGCACTTTCATCAATCAGGGTACCTGCCTTGTCAACAGGTGCTCTGTTTACAAGTACCCTTCCCTCCAGAATTAAGGCTTTTGCCCTCTCCCTGGAAGATACAAGTCCCTTCTTTATCAGGAGTTTGTCAAGTCTTTCCTTCAATGTCTTGACTTTGTATGTTTTATAAGGGAAGAAGCCGTTACGTAGATGCCGTCCTCATCCAGTCCCAGCAGTCTTTTTAAAACGCTTTGTGGGCCCTGTTCAACAAATATATCGGGTATGCCCATAACCCTCACATTCATGTCATGTATCCCCATGCTGCTGAGTGTCTCAAGAACTGAGGATCCAAAACCACCGGCCACGGAATTCTCCTCTACTGTAACGAGGTTCTTCACGCTGTCGGAGATTCTGAGAAGTATGTCATTGTCAAGGGGTTTTGCGAACCGTGCATTTACCACCATTGTGCTGATACCCTCTGCCCTCAATCGCTGAGCGGCTTTATAAGCAGGGTAAACCATGCTGCCGATTGCAAGGAGGGCCAGATCATTGCCATCCGTCAAGATTTCTCCCTCTCCGAGTCTCAGGGGACGTGGAGTATGGTCGAACTGCTCAGTGCAGCTTCCCCTTGGGTATCTTATGGCAACAGGTCTCTTCAAGGAGATGGCAAAATCAAGCATTTCAGTAAATTCTGCCTTGTCCTTTGGGGCCATAACCACAAGGTTTGGTATGTGCCTGAGGTAACTTATATCAAAGACTCCGTGGTGCGTTGGGCCGTCATCCCCGACTATGCCGGCCCTGTCAATGGCAAAGACTACGGGCAGGTTCTGGAGGCAGACATCGTGAAGAATCTCGTCATAAGACCTCTGCAGGAATGTCGAATATACTGCCACCACAGGTATGAACCCGTTGGCTGCAAGACCTGCAGCAAAGGTGACTGCATGAGGTTCTGCAATTCCAACATCAAAGAATCTGTCGGGAAAGGTTCGGGCAAAGTCGCCCAGACCTGTCCCCTCTGTCATTGCTGCAACTACGGCAACAACCCTCTCGTCTTTTTTTGCAATTTCTGTGAGGGTATTGCCAAAGACATCACTGTAAGATGCAATCCCACCTGATCCCTTTGGTGAACCTGTAGTGAGCTCAAAGGGCCCCACACCATGAAACCATGAGGGATTCTTTTCTGAAAACTCATACCCTTTCCCTTTTGTGGTAATCACATGGACGAGTACGGGCCCGTCAGCACGCCTGATCCTCTTGAAAGTCTCTATCATGTTTTCGATATCGTGACCGTCTATTGGTCCAATATAGTTAAATCCAAGCTCTTCAAATATATGCCCCGGAAGTAATAAACTCTTCACAGTCTCTTCAAGCTTGTGAGCCAGGCGATACATCCGGTCCCCAACCTTTGGAATCCCTTCAAGAAAGGCCTTGGTGTCTTTTTTGAACCTCTGGTATAGCTCACCTGTGAGTATTCTGTTAAAGTAACTGGAGAGTGCGCCTACATTTCTGGATATGGACATCTCATTGTCGTTGAGTACCACGATAAGGGGTATGCTAAGATGGCCAGCATTGTTCAGCCCCTCAAAAGCGAGGCCTGATGTCATTGCTCCGTCACCTATTACGGACACCACATTGAATTCCTCTCCTTTAAGTTCCCTTGCCTCAGCCATTCCAAGCGCTGCGGAGATGGAAGTGGAGCTGTGTCCTGTGCCAAAGTGGTCGTGAGGACTTTCAGTTCTTTTCGGAAAACCCGAAATTCCCCTGTACTGTCTCAATGTCGAGAACCGCTCCTCCCTGCCGGTGATCAACTTATGTGCATAGGACTGATGTCCGACATCCCAGATTATCTTGTCCGTAGGGGAGTCAAACACATAGTGAAGGGCAATAGTCAGCTCTATAACACCAAGGCTTGAGGCAAGGTGTCCGCCCGTGCAGGATACGGTCTCGATGATCCGTTCCCTGATCTCACCGGATAGCTCGATCAGGGCGGGAAAATCGAGTTTCTTTATATCGTCCGGCCCTTTTATCTCTTTCAGCATGTCACTCATCATTTTTCATTTATTGTTTTTCATTTATCATTGAACAATAACAGATGAAAAATAATAAATAGTTCCGGCATCTTATTTCGTCCTCTGAACGAGATACTTTGCAATGCCCCTTAAGGGGTCAGCTCCTTCACCCATGAAATCAATGGCTGAAAGGGCCTCTTCAATAAGTTCATTCGCTGCCGCCTTTGACCTCTCAATTCCGTAGATGGCAGGATATGTCATCTTTCCCTTTTCACTGTCAGCTCCTGTCTTTTTC
>BDTQ01000261.1 GCA_002898135.1 bacterium BMS3Bbin07 | reverse complement strand
GATGTACAGGATGTTTCAGGATAACTGATTAACTGCAGGGCCCTATCCCTTCCTTTATCCTGTTAATCCTGTCTAAAAAAAAAGTTTGTGGTCTTGTGGATGTCAGTTAACGGAGACAACAGTAGAATACTTATCCGCAGATGTCTCAGATTTCAAAAAAGAACACACCCCTTAATCCCCTCTTGATAGAGGGGAAACCTTGACAGTCTTCGGCCCATCAGCAGGAACGAAACGGGGTAATGGGCGGTGAGCAAGCAGCAAGCATATAACTCCCCTCTAAAAAGGGGATTATGGGGTGTGTAAAAGCAATGGTGTGTGAAGGTCAATATCCCCCCAGCCCTGATTTTATAGTATTATACACACAGGAGATAGAAGCGCAGAGCGGTAAAGACAAAGGCGCAGGGCGCAGAGAGCATGGCGCAGAGCGGGGAAGTATAAAGACGCATAGCGCAGAGGGCATGGCGCGTAGGGACTCTTAACGCTTTGCGCCATGCGCTATGCGTCTTTATACTTATAAAAGAGGAGGAGAATGAGGATGAAATACGTCATAGCAGGAAACGGTGTTGCGGGCACAACTGCGGCAGCATTAATCAGAAAGATTGACAATGACGGCATGATAACCATTATTAGTGATGAGGCATATCCCTTTTACAGCAGAATAAGGCTCATAGACTTTCTGTCCGGGGATGTTGATGAGAAAAGTATTATTTTAAAAAAGGACACCTGGTATGAAGAAAACAAAATCAACCTTATCCTGAATAGAGCTGTAACTGATATAGATGTTGCAAAAAAGGAACTGACCATATCACCTGATAAAAAACTGAAATATGACAAGCTCCTGATGGCAACAGGTGGAATACCCTTTGTTCCTGCCATTGCCGGTGCCGATAAAAAAGGGGTCTTTACTCTCAGGACCCTGAAAGATGCAATTGCAATAAGAGAGTATGCAGGGATGGGCAATAAGCGTCTACTTATTATCGGAGGCGGTGTGCTCGGCCTTGAGGCAGGGAATGCACTGAGAAAGTCCGGCATCTCTGTTGCAGTCGTTGAGTTTTTCCCGAGGCTTCTTCCAAGACAGATGGACCCTGACGGTGCCGATATACTCAGGACACAAATGGAGAAGATGGGATTCAGATTCTATCTCGGCACAAAAACAAAAGAGATATTTGGAGCAGACAAGGTTGAGGGGGTATTGCTTGAAGATGGAAGAAGGATTGACTGCGACATGATAATCATATCTGCAGGCGTCAGGCCAAATGCAGCCCTTGCCCAAAAGGCCGGACTGACGATTGAAAAAGGCCTGATCGTTAATGACAGGATGGAAACGGATTTGCCGGATATTTACGCTGCAGGAGATTTGATACAACACAGGGGCGTCTTCTACGGGATATGGCCTGCTGCAGAAAAACAGGGTGAGGTTGCAGGGATAAATATGGCTGAAGGAAGCGCCGTTTATGAAGGCACTACAATATCCAATTTTCTGAAGATTGCAGGGGTGGGGCTTGTTGCAGCCGGCAACATTGACGCCGAAGGGAAGCACGAATCAATAGTAATAAAATATCCCGGCAAATTCATCTATAAAAAACTCGTCATCAAGGGAAACACCATAATCGGCACAATTCTTTACGGAGATATAAAGGATATGAGAAAGATTTTAAAGGCAATCGAAAACAGGACGGATATAAGCGTAATAAGGAATGAGCTTGAGAACTGGAATTTAGAGGGACTAAGTTAAAGATGGAGGATTGGAACAAGACGCATAGGGCAGAGCGCAGAGCGTTAAAAGATAAGACGCAGAGCGCATGGCGCATGGCGTGCAGGACATGGGGGCTCTTAACGATTCGTCCTTAACGCTATGCGCTATGCTCTATGCGCCTTTGTCTTTGCTCCTTTGTGCCTTTCATCTTTTAAAAGTTGACTTTGCTTCCCTCTTTGGGGTTTAATTAATATCATGCGTTTACCTGTGATGGCAGCAAACTGGAAGATGAACAAGACTACAAAGGAGACCGAGGGATTTATTAATGGTTTCCTCCCGCTTGTAAAGGATGTGCAGGATGTGGAAATAGTTATTGCCCCACCCTTTACCTCGCTGCCGGTTGCTGCAAAACTCCTCGGAGAAAGCAACATTAAACTCGCAGGACAGAATGTCTTTTATGAAGAGTCAGGAGCTTATACAGGGGAAATATCCCCTCTTATGCTTAAGGATGTGGAGTGCTCATATGTGATTATCGGCCATTCAGAGAGACGGCAGTATTTTGGTGAGACTGATGAGACTGTAAACAGGAAGATCCGGGCAGCCATAAGTGCAGGGCTTGCAGTAATATTCTGCATCGGTGAAACGCTTGAGCAAAGAGAGTCAGGGAACACCTTTAATATATTGAAGAGGCAGATAACAGAGGGATTACGCGGAATTACCGCCAACGGGCTTGTTTTGGCATATGAGCCTGTATGGGCCATCGGCACCGGTAAGACCGCATCACCTGAGCAGGCACAGGAGGCCCACCGGTTTATCCGGTCAGAACTCGGAAACCTCTACGGAGATACTGCCGGCACAATAAGAATTCTCTATGGTGGAAGCGTAAAACCGGATAATGTATCCTCCCTGATGTCAAAGGAGGATGTGGATGGCGCCCTTGTTGGAGGGGCGAGTCTGAAACCGGACAGTTTTGCAGGAATAGTCAAGTACATTTAGCGGAGATAAATTATGATAATAACAATACTTACATTTATTCACGTAACCATATGTCTGTTACTGATAGGCATAGTCCTGATTCAGGGTGGTAAGGGAGCCGAGCTTGGTTCAGCCTTCGGAGGCGGATCGAGTCAGACCATATTCGGCGGCAGGGGTGCGGCTACATTCATGAACAAGCTCACTACAGGGATTGCCATAGCCTTCATGGTTACATCCCTGATACTTACAGTGGTCTCTGTAAAACAGGGCTCTGTTGTCAAGTCCACGATTATGCCCGAAGAGAAATCCATGCCAGCTTATCCTGCAGGCACAACACCTGGGACAAATGACACAAAACCGGCTATACCCGAACAGGCCCCAACAGATAAACCGGCAAAGAAATAAACTTTCCCCACAGATATGGCCTTTGGTAAACATCTGCATAAACCTTGATATTAAGTAAAAATTTGTCAGAATATCAAGGTTTTCCTTGACTTTAGACTTTATGAATGTATAAAATATTATTATGAATCTGGTAGATGCAGTTATTCCCTATTAAAAACTCCATGTCAAAACCAAAGAAATCCACATGCTAAAAAAACCCCTTAGATTGGTAAACGCCGCAATACAGTTTAACCTCTTTAAAAAGAGAAACCTGATCAAGGTAGGCCACAGGATAACCCACAAATGCAATTACAAGTGCTCTTACTGTTCACTCTGGGGTGACAACATCAAGGAACTGGACACCTCACAGATATTGGACCTCGTGGATCAGATTGCTGACATGGGCTGTGTAATATATGCTATAAGTGGTGGGGAGCCCCTTATCAGAAAAGACCTGCCGGAAATCCTCAAACGGATAAAGAAGAGGGGCATGATGGCAAAAGTCGCTACCAACGGTTCACTCGTAACAAAGAGAATTGACGAAATCTGTGACTATGTGGACATGATGAGCTTCTCTTTCGATACCATGAACGCAGACGTCCCTGAGGAAGTAGGAATTATAAAGATCCTTGACGACACTGTAACCGAAGGTATCAAGGCAGCGGTAGCAAAGGTACCATATGTTTCGCTTAACGTGGTACTGACCAGGATATCAACAAAAGAGATTGATAATATTGTGGAATACGGCAGCACGCTCGGGATTAAAACCTTTACTTTCTTTCCACTCATCACACACTTCAATTATAAATCCCTGGATGAACTTGAGAAAAGTTATGATGAGATATACGGTGGCATAGAAAACTACAGGAATGCCATCCTGAAAATAAGGGAACTTCGGGATAAAGGTTATCCCGTCACTATGAGCAATATGGTGCTTGATGCCATGTACACATTTAAAATGCCAAAAATGAAGTGCATCTCGGGCTATCTGAGCTGCGGGATATCACCTGACGGCAGACTGGGGACGTGTTATGAATTCTTTAAAGAGTGTACCGGTTCGTTTCATGACAAAAGTTTCAAGGAATTATGGGAAGAGCTTGGAAACAATCTGAGCGTGGTGGACAATTGCAAGGGATGTCTCCTGCACTGCTATTTTGAACCCAACGTAATATTTTCTGCAAACCCCCGTCCCCTTTTATCGTACGGCAAAAGATACATCAGATCATTACTGAAGTAATGGTTATTTTATAAACTCAAAATTTAATTTAAAAGGTGATAACAAATGAAAGTACTACTAATCCATCCCCCGATCAGCATGACAGAGGACACCCCGCCTCTATTTAATTCGCTGCCCTTAGGGCTGGGATACATTGCATCAGTGCTTGAGCAGAACGATATTGATGTCAGGATTATCGATGGCTACATCGAGGGCCTGAATCGCGAGAAGCTCAGCAGGGAACTTGATGCTTACTCACCTGACCTGGTGGGGGTCAGTGTTGTCACGCCAAGGGCAAAGCAGGGACTGGAGATTGCAAGGATTATCAAGGATAAATCACCGGAAACATACGTTGTGCTCGGCGGACCGCACATTACTGCCCTTGGCCACGAGGTCGTCACACACGACGAAGTTGACATTGGAGTTATCGGCGAAGGTGAAAACACCATGCTCGATCTGGTCAAGGCCATCGAGAACGGAAAAGATCTAAGCAGTGTTTCAGGTATCATTTACCAGGACAAGGACGGCCAGGTAATCAGGACCAAAAGCCGTGAGATGATAAAGAATCTGGATGACCTGCCGCGGCCGGCGTACCACCTGCTGCCTATAGGAAAGTATAATCCTCCTGCTGCGTGGTCAAAAAGGACTGACGGAACCTATGCAAACATAATAACAAGCCGCGGCTGTCCTCACAGCTGTACATATTGCGATGTGCGGATCACTTTTGGCAGGAGATACCGGACACATAGCCCGGAGCACGTGGTTGATGAGCTTGAATATCTGTACAATGAGTTTAAAGTCAGAAACATCTCCTTCAGGGACAGCATATTCAACCTGAACAAGGAACGCATAAAGCAGATATGCAGGCTGATTATCAAGCGCGGCCTCGATATCTCCTGGGAATGTAACGGCAGGGTAAACTACGTGGATGAAGAACTCCTGAGAGTCATGAAAGAATCAGGCTGCTGGCAGATTCAGTACGGAGTGGAGTCCGGCAATCAGGAGATACTGAACAAGGCCTCCAGAAACACAACTATTGATCAGATAAAGGAAGCCTTCAAGCTGACAAAAAAGGTTGGCCTTGAGGTCCACGGATACTTTATGGTTGGACTACCGGGAGAGACAAAGGAGACCCTTAAGGACACGATTAAACTGGCAAAGGAGATAAGCCCGGACCTCGTAGGATTCACAATCGCCATCCCCTTCCCCGGAACGGAATTCTTTGAATGGGCCAAAGAACACAACTACCTGAGGACCGATGACTGGAACAGTTTTGTTTATAATACCGCAATTGTAGAGACTCCCCAGCTGAGTATCAATGACCTGCTGGATGCCCAGAAAAAGGCGCTCAGAAGCTATTACCTGAGACCAAGCCAGATATTAAAACAGGCGCTGAAGATGAGGTCCTTCAATGACCTGAAGACCAATATAGGGTATGCAAAAGTGCTGCTTTTCAGTTTCAAGGATATATATCGGGGATGACGCTGGGTCTCCTGCCTTCTCACTATTTTCTTTGATATTTTCTTTCATACGCAATTGATTTGTGATAATATGGTAGTATAATTTATCTGCCTTGGCCGATGGGCTCCAAGGCCTGTTCATCTCATAATTAGGGAGGGGTCATCATGATTGTAATTGCCGAAAATCTGAACACGAGAAACATGGGTTACATGAAGGCAGTAACGGAGTTTGACCCCGAGACAATCAAACGCCTGAGTGGTGAACTTGTAAATGCGGGGGCTGATGTTATTAACATTCAGTGCTCACTGGACGGCTCCGGAGATGAGGAGATGCTTCCAAAGGTTGTTGAGGTCATAGTTCAATCACATGACCCGGTTATAAGCCTTGACACAAGAAATACCGAGGCACTCAAAAGGTCTGTCTCCCTGTGCACGAAACCGCCGATTATCAACTATCTCTCTCTTGAAGAACAAAACGCTGAAGAAATCCTCTCACTCTGCCGCAACAACCAGTGCTGGTTGATAATAAGGGCGTTGAGGGGCATAATTCCTACCTCCCTTGAAGGCAAAATGCAGGTACTTGAAGAACTGATCGAGATGTCCAATGCAGCGGACATACCGAATGTACGGCTTTTTGCAGACCCGTCGGTGGTCCATATAGGCAGGGGAATGGGTCAGGACCACATCGCAAGCTCCCATGAATGCATTCTTGCCCTCAAAGAAATGGTTGATCCACCTATAAACACAATAGCCTGGATATCCAATGTCTCGGCAGGACTTAATAAAAATCTGAAATCAAGAGTAGATTCAACTTTTATGACCTATATGGCAGGTGCCGGACTGGATGCTGCCATAGTTGATGTTCTTGACACGGAGATCATGAAAACCGTCTACCTGATAAGATCATTCAGGGATGAGATAATCTTTTCAGAGGCTGACCTGGAAGGTGTGGGATGATTACCGGTAAAGAAGACCTGATAGATGCAATTGTAGAGGCCTACACAATGGAGAAGGGAACAAGGGATTTTTATGATTTTGCAGCTTCAAAGGCCAAGGTCGATTATGCAAAAGAGACTTTCACAAAACTCCGTGACTGGGAAGAGACCCATATGAATTACCTTGAGTTTTTACACCGGTCCCTTCAGGGAGATATTGAGACCCTGAGCTATGAAGAGTTCAGGAAAAAGGTCCCCACTACGCATATTGAGTCGGGAATTCCTGTAAAAAAGGCTGAAAAGCTGTTTGAGGAAAAGGAATTTATTGACGATACTGAAGCCATAATATTGGCGCTTGAGATTGAGGGGAAGGCCTTTAATTTTTACAGAAAAATGTCTGATTCAGCAGAGGATTCCAATGCAAAGGTAATCTTCAGGGAAATGATGTCCCAGGAAGAGAAACACATCGACTCCCTCATGAGTTTGAAGAGGACTACGGCGTGAGGAGTTGAGGAGCAGGACGCAGAGCGCAAAGCGTTTAAGGATAAGACGCATGGCGCATGGCGTTTCAGGATAAGACGCATAGCGCAGAGCGTTTAAGGATAAGACGCATGGCGCATGGCGGGACTCTTAATGCTTTGTCCTTAACGCTCTGCGCTTTGCTCCATGCGCTTTGCGCTGTGTCCTTAACGCTCGGAACAGATCAGGAGGCAAAAGGGTTGTTAAAACTAAAACACGGGATTGCTGAACTTTACAGAAAAGTGGCAACCTCCCTGCCATCGGATATCGAAAATGAACTCAAAAAAGCACATGCTATAGAAGATGAAGGGATTGCCAAAGAAGCAATGAAGGTAGTCCTTGAAAATATTGCACTTGCAAGAAAGACATCACGACCTGTTTGTCAGGATACGGGGGTGCCGACATTCTTTGTAAAAATTCCGCAACAACTGAGCCAGAAGGAATTGAGTGAGATCATCATTGCTGCCACAAGGGAGGCCACTGAAAAGGTGCCCCTCAGGCCAAATGCCGTGGATATCCTCACAGATAAAAATTCAGGGGACAATACCGGAAAAAATATCCCGGTGATATACTTTGAAGAGACTGAGGAGCATGTCCTCACGATTGATCTCATGCTCAAAGGCTCGGGATGTGAAAATGCAGGACAGATATACAAGCTGCCGGCAGAAGAGATAAACGCCCAGAGAGACCTTGACGGAGTCAGAAAGTGTATAATTGATACTGTTTTCAAGGCACAGGGAAGGGGTTGTCCCCCTTATACCCTTGGCATTGGAATTGGGGCAACAAAAGACCAGGTCTCTGTACTTGCAAAGAGGCAACTGCTCAGAAGGATTGATGAAAGAGACGGAGATGAAGAAATCCACGCCCTGCAAGTAAGGCTCCTTGATGAGCTGAATCAGCTTGGCATAGGGCCCCTCGGATTCGGCGGCAAGACAACGGTAATCGGGGTAAATATAGACTACAACCACCGCCACC
>BDTQ01000260.1 GCA_002898135.1 bacterium BMS3Bbin07 | reverse complement strand
GCCAAAAACAGGCAGACACGAGGGGGAAATAGTCCGGGATTCCGAGAAAAGGTATATCGGGCTGAGTATCTCTATTAACAAAAACTCCGAAGGAAAGGTTCTTGGTTATATCGGGACATTCCAGGATTTGACGGATATCATCAAGCTGGAAGAGGAGATAAAACGGAGGGAAAAGCTTGCAGCCATTGGAGAACTTTCCGCAAGCATTGCCCATGAACTGAGGAACCCTCTTGCATCCATGAAGGGTTCATTCGAGATGTTAAAGGAGGATGTCCTGCCCGAAGAGACAAAGAAACGGCTGATGGATATTGCCATCTCGGAAATGGACAGACTGAACGCCATTGTCACGGATTTTCTTATATACTGCAATCCAAGACCACCAGCCATGGAAAGGTTTAATCTCTCGGCAGCAGCAAATGAGGTTTCCGATATGCTTCAGAATATATCCGGCAACGTCAGGATTGTCAAGGACATACAGGACGAAGTCTTTATGGTTGCGGATGAACAGAAGATAAGACAGCTTCTCTGGAATCTGACATTGAATGCTGTTGAAGCCGTCCCCGAAGGGGGTGAAGTAGGAATTTCAGTATCTACTGATGACAACAACGTCATCCTGAAAGTCTCCGACAGTGGAGCCGGAATACCCGAAGAGAATGTTGAAAAAGTTTTTTATCCCTTTTTCAGCACCAAAAAAAAGGGGACCGGGCTGGGGCTTTCCATTGCCTATAGAATAGTTGAAGAACATCATGGTAGCATCAAGATCCTTTCAGGGAAGGGCAGGAGCACAGAGTTTATCGTTACCCTGCCCCTGCAAAAGACTGAAAATTAAAGAATTCACACAATATAGTCTCTCAGAGGTTACAGAGGAAGGAGTTTAAAGGAGCGGGATGGACAAAAAAAAGAAGGAGAAGATACTTATAGTTGAGGATGAACAGGGTATGAACGAGATCCTCAGGATACTGCTTGAGTCCGATGGATACGAGGTGAGCTCTGCAATGGATGGAGAGAGAGGGATCGAGTTACTAACAAAAGATATCTTCGACCTCGTTATAACTGATATAAAGATGCCCGGGGTTGATGGTTTCGAGGTACTCAGAAAGGCAAAAGAGCTCTCGCCTGACACGCTCATCATAATGGTCACCGCATTCGGTACAACGGAAAGTGCCATCGAAGCGATGAAACTCGGGGCCTACGACTACATTCACAAGCCCTTCAAGATCGACGAGATAAGGATTGTTGTAAACAAGGCCCTTGAAAAGAGGGGGCTCAGGCGAGAGCTTGAGGTCCTGCGGGAAGAGATCAGGACCACTTACCGGCTTGAAAATATTATAGGAAAAAGCCCCAGGATGCAGGGGCTGCTCAATATTATTCCCAAGATTGCCCAGAGCAGCTCCAGTGTGCTGATAACAGGGGAGAGTGGTTCCGGCAAGGAGCTTGTGGCAAGGGCGATCCATAACATCAGCCCGCGGGCTGACAAGGCCTTTGTGGCCATAAACTGTGCCTCCCTTCCCGAGGGGCTGCTTGAGAGTGAACTGCTCGGGTATATGAAGGGGGCCTTCACAGGTGCCACACACAATAAGGAGGGGCTTTTTGAAATAGCACATGCCGGCAGCATCTTTCTGGACGAAATAGGGGAGATGCCCTTTAAGATACAGGCCAAGATTTTGAGGGTCATAGAGACAGGGACATTCAGACGTCTGGGGGGGACAAATGATATAAAGGTGGATGTCAGGGTTATAGCTGCAACGAATAAAGACCTGAAAAAGGCCATAAAGGCAGGAGAGTTCAGGGAAGACTTGTTTTACAGGTTAAATGTAGTCCCTGTCCGCATCCCGCCCCTGAGGGAAAGGAAAGAGGATATTCCCCTTTTGGCTGAACATTTCCTGAAGAAGTTCGGGCATGGAGAGAGCGGGATCTCTCCTGAAGCAATGAGGGTGATGGTTAATTACAGTTGGCCCGGGAATGTCCGGGAGCTTGAAAATGTCATTGAAAGGACAGTCCTCTTAACAGAACATGATATCATACTGCCCGGGGATTTACCCTCAGAGCTGCGGGAGACGGAGATGGACGAGGGGAGGTTGCCGGACCTTACGGCCCGTGGTATCGACCTTGACAGGATTCTTGAAGATATAGAAAGAAGCTATATCAAGAGGGCACTTGAAATCTCCTTCGGGGTCAAGACCGAGGCAGCAAAACTCCTTAACCTCACTTTCAGGTCGTTCAGACACAGATTGTATAAATACGGAATAGGAACAGGATCAGAAGAAGAGGAGAAACAACAATGAATCTTCTTTGCCGTCAAATTATCCTGTAGGGGTGGGTATAAATATTAAAGCGGGATGCCCTCATAAAGCCTATCATTGTTATTCCGCTCCTTTCAGCTATATCAATGGCAAGGGATGTTGGTGCAGCCCTGCTGACAACAACGGGTATCTTCCACCTTGCGCACTTTGATACCATCTCCGATGAGAGCCTGCCGCTTACATGCATGACCTTGTCTTCAAGGGTGATATTTTCGAGTATGCAATGACCTATAACCTTATCCACGGCATTATGTCTTCCGATATCCTCGGCATGGGTTATAAACTCTTTAATATCCGAGACAGCGGCATTGTGTATGCACCCTGTAAGTTCATAAAGCCTTGACATTCTCTGAAATCCGGCAAAGAGGTCCCTCAAACTCTCTCTCTCTACCTTTATCCCCTCCCCCACTGCGGCATCTTCAGAGGTCCTTTCAAAGGTAATCCCTCCAAGGCACCCCGAGGTTATAGTGCCTCCCTCCAGCGAGACCTTCCCCTCCGTCGGTATATCAACAAGGATATCACGGCCGTATTTTACAGTCATCCTTTCGGCACACCAGTTGCCCCGGATGATCCCCTCGGTCATAAAGAGCCCGACAACAAGCTCCCTGATCTTTACGGGACTGCAGTAAAGCCTCAGCACTTCCTGACCATTGACGGATATCCTGAGCCTTCTCTCCAGGGCCACTGCATCGTCAAGCTCAAGACAACCCTCTTCCGTTATCCGTGCAATCCTTCTTTTTTCAGCTCCCTTTACCTTCATTCCGGCTCACAAATATCCCTGTACAGACATGCCCGGTTTCTGCCGAGATCCTTGGCGAAGTAAAGGGCTTTATCCGCCTTCCCGATCAGATCCTCTTTTTCAGCTGAATCCTCGGGAAAACATGCAACACCAACACTGACGGTGAGGCCTGCCCTTGTACCGTCTTTAAGATGGAAGGGGTAATCCATAACGGCCCTTCTTATCCTTTCAGCCACTTTATAGGTATGTCCACAATCGGTTTCCGGCAGGATCAATACGAATTCTTCACCCCCATAACGTGCGGCAAAGTCCACTTTTCTTATGCATTCCTTGATTATCTTGGCCATCGTCTTAAGAACATCGTCTCCGGTCTGGTGACCGTAGGTATCATTGAAGCTCTTGAAATGGTCTATATCGATTATCAGAAGGAATAGCTTGCTCTTGTACCTCTCGGCCCTCAGTATCTCCTCGCTGAGTCTGTCCTGAAATACCCTGTGGTTATGAAGACCTGTCAGGCCATCGGTTGTAGCCAATTTGGCGAGTTCACTCTGCAGGGATATTGTCTGAAATGCCTGGAAGGCAAAATTCAGGAAGCTGTCCTCATCCTCCCGGCTGAATCCGGCATCCCTGTTCAGCATGATGAGCAGGCACTGCAGGTCTGTTGTCGAGTGAAGTGAGAGCGCTATAAAATTACTGATCTCGTTGCCATTTGAAAGAGGAATGGCAACATTATTATTGCGTATCGGTTTTTGCTCAGCGATAATCCTGGCCAGTCCCCCTGAGTCCACAGAGAGCATATCCTTGATAAACTGTTCGTCAATAAGTTTATCCGTGCTCAGAAAGGACTTTGTTCTGTCAGGTCGAAACAGGATGATAACACCGGCTTCAGACTTCATCAGATCCCTTGTCTTTTCAATCAGCTTCCGAAGGATGGCCTCAAAGTTAAGCTCTGATGAGACATAGCCTATAAATTCATTAAGAATGGCCAGCTCCCTGACAACCCTCTGTTCCCTCTGTATGGATTTCTCGAGAACCCTTATCTTTTCTCTCAGGGAGCCTGCCAGGAGATTAATGTTGTCGGCAAGGTCGGAGAGTTCATCGTTAGAGGCCACGGATATCTCCGTGTCAAGTTTACCGCTGGACATAAGATAACTCTTGTGGCTGATATCGAGTATGGGTTGTATGAGTTTGGCGTTAACACTCTTTCTTAAAAAGATCATTACAAGGATAACCAGAATGAAAGAAGCAAGAATTATAAGATTGTTGTGAGTGATAATAGCCAGGAGAGGAATAACGGAAAAGAGCAATATAATTAATAGTGTTAATCTGTCAAATTCTCTCTTTATCTTCATGCTTCAGGACTCCCCTGCTTTTGCCCTCAGGGCAAGTTCAAACATTCCGGGAATCTTCAGGTCGAGATAGGTCTCATCATCCTGAAGGCTTAGGAGATGTTTATGGAATCCCTCCAGAGGGAGCCTGATAAGTTCAATCTCTTCCACATCGTCAAGCGTCTGCTTGCCTGCATATACCACGTTGTCTGCAAGGTAGACAGTGAGTATCTCGGTGGATGCACCTGAAGAGAGAGGACCCTCGGCTATTGCCCTCAGAGTATCCGCCCTGTATCCCGTCTCCTCAAGGAGCTCTCTCCAGGCCACATCTTCAAGGGGTTCATCCCTGTCATTAAGGCCGGCAGGAAACTCTATCACATATTTGCCCAGAGGCGGACGGAACTGTTTTATCAGCAGCACCTCCCCCTCCGCAGTAAAGGGCACAACAGCCACAATGCCCCTAACCCCAATCCTCTGAAATGCCTCCCAGGGGATGATATCCCCCCTTGCATTCCTATAGGTTATCAGGATGCTTCTGAGAAACCTTCCCTCCCAGAGTGTTCTGGTCTCGATAATCTCGGGTTTCATGTCATTCAGTTGTTCATCAGACAGCTTTTTTTATTGTTTACTTGCTCTCTCTGAGCCCTTTGTGTGCCCTGCGGTGAAATCTTGTATATTTTAACCCGGAGGCCAATGCATGGCCCTTCCACCGAGGAGGTGGATGTGCAGGTGAAACACCGTCTGTCCGGCCTCTGCGTTACAGTTCATCACAATCCTGAAGCCTCTTTCTGCTATTCCTTTCTGCCGGGCTATCCTGTTTGCTACCTGAAAGAGACGGCCCACAAGGGCGTTGTCCTCTTCTTTCAGATCAAGGCTCGTGGGGATATGCTTCCTTGGGATTACCAGCACGTGCACGGGCGCCTGAGGGTTTATATCCTCGAAGGCCACGGCAAACTCATCCTCATAAACAAGCCTGGCGGGCAATTTCTTTTCAGCGATTCTGCAAAAGATACAGTCCATTTATTTTCCCGTCCGCCACCTTTGAATCAATTCAATAAGTAGAGCCGTTTACTTTAAAAGTGATTCATACTCAAGACGTAATTGTATTAATTTTCGGGCAAATTAAGCAAGACATTTGTTCCATTTGAGCCAACTTTTGTATCAGCTTGCCGGCATGACTGTTTCATTCTGTGATAAAATACTTAAAACTATAAAAATGGCAGTTAATATGAAGAGATTGAATGATTTTTTTGAGAAAGAGCTGTGGGAAATAGACGTTAAATCCCTCAGCAGATTCAGGGCCTTTCTTGTCAGGACCCTCAGGCTGCTCTATATGGCTGTACTGGAATTTTCAGAGGGACAGCTTGTCCTCAGGGCCATGAGCCTTGTTTACACGACCCTCCTCTCTCTTGTCCCCCTGCTCGCTGTCAGCTTCTCGGTGCTGAAGGCCTTTGGCGTGCATAATCAGGTGGAACCGTTCCTCTATAACTTCCTTGCCCCCCTTGGGCCAAAGGGTAATGAGTTGACACAGAAGATTATAGGATTTGTCGAGAACATGAAGGTTGGAGTCCTCGGCTCGATCGGTCTTGCAATGCTGATCTATACCGTCATATCACTTATCCAGAAGATTGAAGATGCCTTTAACTACATATGGAGAATAAAGAGACCGCGGAGTTTTGTGCGGAGATTCAGTGATTACATGAGCGTAATCCTTATAGGTCCTGTCCTTATCTTCTCGGCAATCGGCGTTACCGCCTCCATTATGAGTACAACCATTATGCAAAAAGTGCTGGCAGTAGAACCTTTTGGAACGGCTGTCTATATTGCGGGCAAGATAATCCCCTACATATTTGTCTGCGCAGCCTTTACATTTGTATATATCTTTGTGCCGAACACAAAGGTGAGGTTCAAGTCCGCGCTCGTAGGCGGCCTGTTTGCTGGTGTTTTATGGGAGACCACAGGAAGGGTCTTTGCTTCCTTTGTTGTATCGTCAACAAAATATGCTGCAATCTACTCCGGATTCGCCATACTCATAATGTTCATGATATGGCTGTACCTG
>BDTQ01000259.1 GCA_002898135.1 bacterium BMS3Bbin07 | reverse complement strand
AACAAAAATATCACCTATACCGGACGCCTCCTTTATGGTCATTAATTCATATCCGTCCATAATGGCTTCGAGTGCCTTCAGGGGGTCAACCTCTGTTACTACAACCCTTGCACCCAACCCCCTGGCCCTCATTGCCACGCCTCGCCCACACCATCCGTAGCCGCTGACTACAAATATTGAGCCTGCTATCAACCTGTTGGTAGACCGGAGAATACCGTCAATTGTGCTCTGTCCGGTACCATACCGGTTATCAAACAGGTACTTGGTATAGGCATCATTAACAGCAATTATCGGATATTTAAGGATACCTTTTTCAGCCATCGCCCTCAACCTTATGACACCCGTGGTTGTCTCTTCGGTTCCGCCGATCAGATTCCCTGTTTTATCCTTTTCAGACGTGTGGAGGGTGGATACGAGATCAGCCCCGTCATCCATGGTTATGTGCGGCTTGATTGAAAGCACAGAGCGGATATGACTGTAATACCTGCGATTGTCTTCGCCCTTAACGGCAAAAACCGGTATTTTCGAATACTTCACAAGTGCTGCTGCAACATCATCCTGTGTACTGAGGGGGTTTGATGCACAGAGCACCACATTTGCACCACCGGCCTTAAGTGTCTCCACAAGACTGGCTGTCTCCGTCGTAACATGCAGACATGCAGCTATCGTGATACCCTTAAGCGGTTTTTCCTTCTCAAACTGCTCCCGGATCTTTCTGAGCACAGGCATTTCCATCTCTGCCCACTCGATCCTCAACCTGCCCTGCTTCGCAAGTTTCAAATCCTTCACATCATGCTTCAGCATCCACTTCTCCCTTCCTGTTCATCCATAAAAAACTGTCTTTACTCCATCACTCCACTACTCCAAAACTATCTATCCTTCTTTTATAACCCTGCCTGCTTCCTCAGGGTCTCGGCACGGTCAGTCTTCTCCCAGGTGAAATCATCATCATTCCTGCCGAAGTGACCGTAAACAGCGGTTTTCTTGTAAATCGGCCTTCTCAGGTCAAGGGTCTCCATAATCCCCTTTGGTGTCAGGTCAAAGTTCTTTCTCACAAGCGTAACAATATCCTGATAGGGGATATTTTCAGTACCAAATCCGTCAACGAGTATGGATACCGGCTCAGGAATCCCTATGGCATAAGCAACCTGTACCTCCGCCCTGTCAGCAAGACCTGCAGCTACAATGTTTTTGGCAATATAGCGCGCCATGTAAGCCCCTGAACGGTCCACCTTTGTCGGGTCCTTACCTGAAAAACACCCTCCGCCATGCCTGGAAACCCCTCCATAGGTGTCAACGATTATCTTTCTGCCTGTCAGCCCTGTGTCACCCATGGGGCCACCAACAACAAATCTGCCGGTTGGATTAATATGATATTTTACATTCTCTTCATCAAGAAGTTCGTTAGGCACAACAGGTTTTATTACCTTCTCTATAATATCCTCTCTTATTTCCTTGAGCGTCACGTCAGGGTTATGCTGTGTTGAGACCACAATGGAATCAATCCTGTAGGGCTTGCCCTCCCTGTATTCAATGGTCACCTGGGTCTTCCCGTCCGGTCTCAGATAGCCCAGTATATCCTTTTTTCTTACCTCTGAAAGCCTTCTGGCAAACTTGTGGGCAAGTATAATGGGAAGCGGCATCAGTTCAGGAGTTTCGTTACATGCAAAACCAAACATGAGTCCCTGATCCCCGGCACCCCCTGTATCCACGCCCATCGCTATATCACCTGATTGACGATCAATCGCTGTGACTACAGCACAGGTCTCATAATCAAATCCGTATTTCGCCCTTGTATACCCGATATCTTTTATGGTCTCCCTGACAAGCTCCGGTATATGGACATAACAGCTTGTGGTGATCTCACCTGAAACAAAGACAAGACCGGTTGTTGTAAGCGTTTCACAGGCAACCCTGCCATAGGGGTCCTCTGAAAGTATAGCATCCAGAATTGCATCGGATATCTGATCGGCAATCTTGTCAGGATGCCCCTCTGTTACTGATTCAGAAGTAAAAAAATAGTTCCTTCTCGGCATAGCCTCACCTCCCTGAATGAAAATATTGGTCTAATATAATAAACGTTTATACTCAAAAATTAAAAGAGAAAACTCGGACATACAAGCTTTTCGACTATTCCATCCCCCTGTATGTATAAGAATCCTTTAACTTTCTACACTGTGGTCTCACATAGCATTCCAACTCTTCCTGAACCCTTCAGTCCTTTTACATTCAAATATTATTATATTTTTATGTTTTTGTCAAGAACAAAGAATAAGGGGATATTCACTCAACCGTCTGGAAAGCCTTACTGGAATATAGCATTATATGTTATCATTATATTAATTGTTGTTGATCCGGATACCGGGCAAAGAGCTGACAATACCCTGAAATAATCGCAGGAGGAATAGAATGATAAAAAACACCATGAAAAAAATCCTCATCGCCCATGATGGCTCAAAAAATTCGAACAAGGCCCTCAAGATAGCTGTAGAGATAGCGGTAAAGTTCGATTCAATACTCTACGTCCTCTCCGTTGTACCTGAATTACACCTTACCGAGCTAACGGACTTCGACCGTCAGAGGATCATGGAAGCCCTTACCGAAGAGACAAACAAGACCATGGAAAAGGTAAGGAGCGCCCTCGCCTCTCATTCTATCGAACATAAAACCCTTGTCAGACAGGGCGACCCTGCCGAGGTAATCCTTGACACCGCAAAAAAGATGAAGGTCAACCTGATTGTTACAGGTTCCTATGGACGTCACGGGGCCACTAGATTCCTGCTCGGCAGCGTTTCCTCAAAGGTTCTCGACCACGCACACTGCCCTGTTCTCGTGGTAAAATAGAGTCAAGGAGGAAGCATTCTGATGAAAATACTTGTGGTCGAAGATGAAGAAAACGTCGCTTCTTTCATAAAGACGGGGCTGGAAGAAGAAACCCACAAGGTAGATGTTGCGACTAACGGAAAAGACGGTTTTCTACTGGCAACAACAACTGACTACAACCTCATTATACTCGACGTAATGCTGCCTGAAATTGACGGATTGGACCTTTGCAGGCTGATCAGGATGAAGGGGATTCATACACCTGTCCTCATGCTCACTGCAAGAGATACTGTAGAGGACAAGGTAAAGGGACTTGACAGCGGGGCTGACGATTATCTCACAAAACCCTTTTCCTTTGAAGAACTACTTGCCCGAATAAGGGCCCTTGCAAGAAGGAGACAGTTTCCCGTTGAACCGCTCCGTTGCGGAGACCTCAAAATCGACCCTATAACGAGAAAAGTCACAAGGTCGGATACAGAAATATACCTCAGGCCAAAAGAGTTTGCCCTCCTTGAATATCTCTTAAAGAACAAAACCAAGGTTCTCACACGTACCCAGATACTCCAGGATGTATGGGGATACAACTTTGATCCCAACACAAACGTGGTTGATGTACACATCAATTTCCTGAGAGACAAAATCGACCGCGGTTTTTTAAAAAAACTCATCCATACCGTACGCGGCATCGGTTATGTTATTAAAGAAGATGACTATAACCTTCAGGCATAAACTCACCTTCGTATACTCCTTTGTTACCCTCTGCCTCATATTCATCTTTGTATCAACTCTTTATCTCTCCTTCAGAAACAGCATCATCAAAAAGATTGACAGGACTTTATTAGCCGAGGCGCGTATTGCAGCAACCAAGGGGATAACCGACAACAATACGGACAAAATCGGAAAGGTAATGATAAAAAAGACAGGAAATGAATATGTGCAGGTTTCAAATATTCGCGGAGATATATCCATTACATCGCTGAAATCCGGAAACCTCAGTTGGCCTATAAAGATGTCCTTGATCGACAAGGCATTTAATGGCGCTTATTCATTTGATACCGTATCTTTCAGGGGGGAACCATATAGGGTTCTGCATTTTCCTGTGGACAAGAGCAGAATACTCAGGCTCGGGTATTCGTTACAAAAGGTGGACGGGGAGCTTAAAGAACTCCGGAATCTTTTCTTCTTTTTTCTTCCGTTTCTACTCTTAACCGTAGCCGTCTTCGGTTATAACATGGCAGGAAGGACCATACTCCCGGTTGTCAGGCTGACGGAAACAGCAGACAAGATCAAGAAAGGGGATTTAAAGGAACGGATACAACTGGATTCCCCCGGCCTTGAGATCAGAAATCTTGTGAGGGTCTTTAATGACATGCTCGACAGCATCCAGAAACATGTTGAAGGGCACAAACGTTTTACCTCTGATGTCTCCCACGAGATCCGTTCTCCCCTTACCGCCCTTAAAGGCAGCATAGAGGTGA
>BDTQ01000258.1 GCA_002898135.1 bacterium BMS3Bbin07 | reverse complement strand
CGCCTGATTTCATGGCGTAATAGATACCCTCGTATGTAAACGGCATCACCTGAGTGGCTGAATCCCCCACAAAGAGTATGTTTCCCATATTGTAAAGTCCATTTTTCCACAGTGGCACCTTATACCCCCTCACAGCCGCCCCCTGAGTATCCTTAACATTCAGCTTCTTCAAAAACCTCTCAAAAAACAATCTCGCATCACTGCCGTAGCTAATTCCCGTACCCACAGAGCACCCGCCAGCAGAAGGGCTCAATGCCTCCGGAACATGAGACCCTCCGTCAACCCTTGGAAAAACCCAGGAATATGAGGAAGGGGCGTGTTCAGAGCCGAACCAGAACTCGCAGGCATCACTCTCAAGTCCCTCCACCGGACACGAAAGTGTAAACACATAGCCCGATGATTTGAGACCGAGGGATATTCTTACCCTCGAATTAACACCGTCGGAAGCAATCAGATAATCTGATTCAATTATCCCGGGTTCTCCATTTATCAAGACACGGGACCTTATTTTGGTGTCTCTTGATTGAAACCCCGAGAATTCTCCCTCTAAAACCTGGGCACCTGATGCATCTGCAAGACTTCTAAGCAGAGAATCAAATGCCCTCCTGTCCACAACCAGAATCTCGCCGCCCTTAAGTGGAATATCGAGCTTCCTGCCTGAAGGAGAAACGAATCTTATCGTATTAACAGTCCTGTGAGGTATTTTACGGGGAATTTCAAGTTCTTCAAGAGCAGTGGAAGCTATCCCGCCACCACAGGGTTTTTTATGATTGAGGTCTTTCTCGACAAGTATGACCTCAATACCTGCCGCTGAAAGCCTCCTGGCAGCAGTTGCACCGGCAGGGCCGCCTCCAACTACAAGGACCTGTGTACGCATGACCATCTTTCTTCAGCCCAAAAACCTTTCACGATATATTTTACTGCAGTGAATTGTTTTCCCCTGATTTTCATATAAAACTTAAAAGACTTCCTACTCGGAAAATTCCTTTGCCCTGACTGTCAGAACCGGACAGTGTGCACCCTTGACAACCTTTTCAGCCGTACTGCCGAAAAAGAGCCTGTCAAGTCCCTTTCTCCCGTGTGTGCCCATCACTATCATATTCATTGCATTGTTTTCAGCAAAGTTGATTATCTCTTCATAGGGAATACCTGTTAAAACCTTGTATTCAACGTCTCCAAACCCTCTCAATTCCTCAAGATAGACACGCGTGATCTCCTTTTCAGCCTCAGCCTGCATAGACTTGTAGAGTTCATCAACCGCAATATGTGGAACATAGAGACCTGTCGCCCTGGTCACCTCATGGATAACATGAATTATATAAAGCCTTGCTCCATACTTTTTTGCAAGATCCACTGCATAGGGAATCGCCTGTACCGTACCCTCCATAAAATCCGTCGGGAATAAAATCTTCTTAATCTCCATGAGAAACCTCCTTAAGATATTTTGCTGCATCCTCAGGGGATGTAGTTAAAGTATACATACCGGAGCCAAGCTCAAAACTGCCGATACTCTTTAGCCTCGGCATAACCTCTATATGCCAGTGAAAATCCTCGCCAAGGGTGTGCCAGTGGTTTCTTCTCGGTATCCTGCTTGGCGCTGTGTGAAGAACATAATTGTATGGGGGGTTTTTCAGGAGCCTTCTGAGTTTCTTGAACATAATGGAGAGGGTCTCTGAAAGGTCTCTCTTTTCATCCTCTGTTACATCCCTGAAAGAACAGTTATGTATCCTTGGCAGTATCCAGAACTCAAAGGGAAATCTCGCAGCATAAGGACAGAAGACCAGGAAATAAGGGGTCTCCATCACAACACGCTCTTTCAGTCTCTCCTCCTCCCTCATAAAATCGCAAAAGATACACCTTTCCTTGTATTCATAATACTGTTTTGCACCATCCAGCTCTTCTTTTACCCTCTTGGGGATTACGGGTGTTGCAGTAATAAGCGAGTGGGGATGACCGCACGCATCACCGGAAGGAACTCCGCAATTCTTGTGTATCATTATATGCCTGATTCTCACATCCTTCTCAAGCTCAATCATTCTTGCTGAAAAGGCCTCCACAACCCTTTGCATCTGCTCCGATCCCATATCTTCAGGCTGCACATTGTGCTGTGGTGATTCTATCAACATCTCATTGACGCCTATTGCATTCATCCTGTCATAAATACCGACACCCTTTCTGCCAAGGTCGCCCTCGGGTGAAAAGACCGGCACCATTGCGGGCAAAACCCTGACAAGCCATTTACCGGATTCGTCCCTTACACTGTATATCTCCTCAGCCCCCCCTGACTCTTCTTCGCACAGGTCGCAATGCCCTCCTGCTGAAGGCTCCATTGCGGAGAGATAATCTTCCGGCTTCATTGACTCACTCAACACAGCCACCCACCTTCCAAGCAACGGCTCTCTTCTGATCTCGTTCATATTCCTGTCATCCCCTGTTTCTTTCATATATTATTCTCAACCCCGTTAATGTAAGCTCCGGGATGTAAATGTACTCCCTCTTTAACAACCCCTTAATCAAGGGGGCATTACCTCCGGTAAGAACGGCTATGAACTCCCCCGGAATAACAGAGAGCTCGTCAAGCAATCTATCCACTGCGCCCGCAGTTCCATACACTGCTCCTGAGATTATACTACTTTTTGTGTCCTTACCTAAAGGCCCCGGCAAGGAAGCAGGCCTTACAAGTGGGAGCTTGCCTGTCTGCCTGTTAAGCGCAGCACACATCATCTCCACCCCGGGCATAATCACCCCTCCAGACAATCTCTTCTCTCTGTCTACAACCGTAATCGTGGTTGCCGTGCCGAGGTCAACAACCACAAGGCTTCCATTTATCCTGCTGCACGCGGCAACTGCATTTGCTATCCTGTCTGCACCTATACTTTCGGGCTCTGCAACATCAAATACAAGCCCTGTATTTATGGAATGGGTTACCACAACAGGATCCTCGCCGCTAAAAGTCTTCAGGAGCTCGTAAAACAACCTGTCATGAGACGGGACAACAGATGACAGCACTGCCCCGGCAGGTTGATCATCTCCCAAAAATTTCCTCAAAACACCTTCATAAAAGGCCCTGTCCTTAAGTGGACGGGTACCGAGGCTTAATGTCCTGATCGTGTCTTCCTTAAAAAGACCGATATTTATATTACTGTTTCCTATATCTATGGTCAGAATCCTATCTGTCATGGTCTCTCAGATGGACAATCTCGGCTGTGCTCAGGCATATCTCCTCACCACTCTCTTTTCTGAACCTCAGAAAACCCCTGTTGTCAAGGCCGAGGGCCGTTCCATACATCTCTCCTTCCGGGGTAATGGCCTTCACATAACTGTTAATGGTATGACTTATTTTACACCATAGGGCTATTACAGAGGCAGGATCATTAAAGAGGAGGGTATAATACCTGCTGAAAGACTCCAGTATCTTCACTATCACCCTGCCCCGATCAAAGGGCTCACCTGTCTCTGAATACAGGGACGTTGTATTAACCCTGAAATCCGGGGGTATCCTGTCCGCCCGCATATTTACGTTTATACCCATGCCTGCCACCATGAATCTTATCGTCTCCCTTGCGGTTGACGCCTCTGTAAGTATTCCGCCGAGCTTCCTGTGATTACAGTAAATATCATTTGGCCACTTCGGCCATACCTCAACAGAAGGCACCCCGGCAATACCGCCGGCCCCGGATTGAGACAACAGACAGGAATTTACGGCATTTACAGCCGCAAGAGATGCCGACAGTGTTACAAGGGCCGGATGGAACGTAATAGTGCCGGGATTCAGGATAATGCTCATATATATGTTTACTCCCGGAGGTGAATACCAGGCCCTTCCGTGCCTCCCCCTGCCCCTTTCCTGAGAGTCGGCTATCACCACTGTGCCATGAGGACTGCCCTCTCTGGCAAGCGTCAGTGCTACATCATTTGTAGAGCTGACACTGTCGTAAAAACAGAACCTGT
>BDTQ01000257.1 GCA_002898135.1 bacterium BMS3Bbin07 | reverse complement strand
TTTTTGAAATCTGAGTAATCTGCGGATAAGTATTCTACAGTTGTCTCCGTTAACTGAATCCACAAAACCACAAACTTTTTTTCAGACAGGATTAACAGGATAAAGGAAGGATAAGTCCCTGCAGTTAATCTGTTATTCTGAACATCCTGTTCATCCTGTCTAAAGAAGAGAAAGTTAGTATATTCTGCCATTTCTGTTTTAAATCCCTGGAGAAAATCTGCGGATTAATTGTAGAGTGGATGGATACCGCCCCCGGCGGCTTACTTGACAGATATCGTTGCTATTTTTTAGTGTATAAATTGCTGAGGAAGCTTTTTAAACACAGGAATTTATAAAACAGGGAGACACTGACGGGGTATTGGAACGATGGAGAATTGGAGAACTGAAGATCGTTAAATGGTAACGATCTTCATAATATTAATAGTCTATCTCTTACTCCAACACTCCATTACTCCAAAGTTTTTTACTCCAAAAGTCTTTTGATTCTCAAGGGAGGATAGATGAAGATAGTTCTTGCTTATTCAGGAGGTCTTGATACCTCGGTTGCAATTGAATGGCTTAAGGATACATACAATGCAGAGGTCATTGCATACTGTGCAGACCTTGGCCAGGGAGAAGACCTTGAGGCTGTAAGGGACAAGGCACTCAGTACAGGCGCCCTGCGTGCCTATATTGAAGACCTGAGAGAGGAGTTTGTCAGGGACTATATCTTTCCCATGCTCAGGGCAAATGCCGTTTATGAAGGAGTTTATCTGCTGGGCACCTCCATTGCCAGGCCCCTTATTGCAAAGAGGCAGATTGAGATTGTTGAAAAGGAAGGGGCGGATGCGGTTGCCCACGGGGCCACGGGCAAGGGTAATGACCAGGTGAGGTTCGAGCTTACCTATTATGCAATGAAGCCCGACATACAGGTGATAGCGCCCTGGAGGGAGTGGACTTTTAATTCGAGAGAATCTCTCATTGATTATGCCCGCTCAAAGGGTATAGATGTGCCGGTTACAAAGGAAAAACCATACAGTATGGACATGAATATCTTCCATATAAGTTATGAGGGCGGAGTGCTTGAAGACCCGTGGGCGGAACCACCGGATGATATGTATACAATGATGGTTTCACCTGAAAATGCCCCTGATAAACCGGTTTATATTGAGATAGGTTATGAAGAAGGCAACCCCGTGGCAATTGACGGTGAAAAGCTCAGTCCTTTCGAGCTTCTTGCAAGGCTGAACACGATTGCCGGTGAGCAGGGAATAGGCCGGGTGGATATTGTAGAGAACAGGTATGTCGGGATTAAGTCAAGGGGTGTGTACGAGACACCCGGCGGCACGGTCCTTCATGTTGCCCACAGGGCCATAGAGTCCATTACTCTTGACAGGGAGGTACTGCACCTCAGGGATTCACTGATACCGAAATATGCTGAATGTGTTTACTATGGTTACTGGTTCTCCCCTGAAAGGGAGGTGCTCCAGGAGATGATGGACAGGATTCAGGTGGATGTGACAGGAAGGGTGAGGCTTAAGTTATACAAGGGCAACTGCACTGTAGTTGGAAGAACTTCTCCAAAGAGTTTATACAGCACCGAGCTTGCAACCTTTGAGGCTGAGGAGGTCTATAATCAGAAGGATGCCGAGGGGTTTATAAAACTTAATGCATTGAGACTGAAGCAGAGAAAATGGAAAATGACCAATGGAAGATGACAAATGACATAATCTACTGGATTGCCCTGTCCTCAATAAAGGATATAGGGCCTGCAAGGATGAGGAATCTCCTGAATACTTTTGGATTACCCGATGTGGTTTTTAAGGCAACGCTGAGAGAACTCAGGTCTGTAGAGGGTGTTGGAGAGCGCAGGGCATTAGCCATAAAGTCTTTTAGGGATTGGGGAAGAATCGAGGAGATTCTTAAGAAGTGCGAGGCCCTGGGTGTGAAAATTATCAGGTACAGTGACCCCTCCTATCCCTGTTTTCTCAAGGAGATAAGTGACAGCCCTTTGATTTTTTATGCAATGGGTGATATAAAAGAAGAGGACAGGTTTTCCATTGCAGTTGTCGGTCCCAGGAGGCCGACGGATTATGGAGTAAGGGTAACGGATATGATTGCAGGTGAGCTCAGCAGGCTGGGTATGACGGTGGTAAGCGGTATGGCACGGGGAATTGATACAGTGGCACATAAGGCGGCCCTGAGAAAGGGTGGCAGGAGCATTGCTGTTCTTGGTTCAGGGCTGGACGTTCCTTATCCTCCGGAAAACGCAGGGCTGATGAAGATGATAGCGGCAAACGGATATGTTATCAGTGAGTACCCCCTGGGTACCAAACCGGAGCGTGAGAACTTTCCGCGTAGGAACCGGCTGATAAGCGGTCTCTCCCTTGGCGTCCTTGTTGTTGAGGCTACAGGTGACAGCGGTACACTTATTACCGCCCGCTGTGCACTTGAGCAGGGGCGTGAGGTCTTTGCCGTACCCGGCATGATAACATCAACGAGGTCTTCGGGGACCAATGCCCTTATCAGGCAGGGCGCGCGTCTCGTAGAAAAAGCAACAGATATAATAGAGGAACTGGCCCCACAGCTTAAAGGGTTTATAAAGGAGAGAAAGAGGTGCACCGTCACCTTAACTGAAGAGGAGAGGAGTATTGCAGAGAAACTGTCTCCGGAGCCGTTACATATTGATGAACTGACAAGGCAGAGCGGATTGCCTTCCTTCAGGGTGCTCGGTATCCTTACAACCCTTGAGCTTAAAGGGATTGTTAAGCAGTCTGGAGGTAAAAGGTTTTATCTTGAGGTATAACAGCAAAGGAGTAGAGCAAGGCGTTAAAGGATTAAGACGCATAGAGCATAGCGCATAGCGTTGAAGGATAAGACGCAAGCTGTTCAGAGACAAGACGCATAGAGCATAGCGTTCAAGGATACGGGACTCTTTACGCTTTGTCCTTAACGCTCTGCGCCATGCGCCATGCGCTTTTGTCTTTTACGCTTTGTCCTTAATGCTTTGCGCTCTGCGTCTTTAAAGAACTACAGGAGGTTTTCAGGAGTGTATAGAAAGTTTATGGAGATTTTGAAGGTGATAAGCGGGGATTCGCTTGAAAAAGAGAAGAAATTTGATGATATTATCGTGAAACTGGAGATGTCGGACATTAATCTCTTCAAGGTAAATGATGAGCTGAGGATTCTTGAGAAGAGCCGTTTGATGGAGGACGAGGATCTGGATACCATAAAGTCAGTGGTGGTATATCTCTTTATGAAGAATAGCGGGCTTGAGACAGAAGAGATATATGCCCTTGTTTATGGTAATGGTAGAAGCGTTATGTGGCACTGAATTCCGGAACATTTGCAATAGATGTTTACTTTAAATTAAAGAGGTATTGAGAATGAAATCACTTGTAATAGTAGAGTCACCTGCAAAG
Organism: bacterium BMS3Bbin07; assembly: GCA_002898135.1. GTDB lineage: Bacteria > Nitrospirota > Thermodesulfovibrionia > Thermodesulfovibrionales > JdFR-85 > BMS3Bbin07. The sequence goes on along the minus strand of BDTQ01000257.1, from coordinate 1,487 downwards.
GCCAAGACGATAAACAAGATCCTGGGCAAGGGTTTTTCAGTAAAGGCATCAGTCGGTCATGTCAGGGACCTTCCTGCCAAAGAGCTTGGCGTTGATGTGGAGAAGGATTTTTCTCCCAGCTATGTTGTTATTCCAGGCAAGGAGAAGATTATCAAGGAGTTGAGAAAGGCTGCCAGGGAGGCGGATGTTGTCTATCTTGCACCTGACCCGGACAGGGAGGGTGAGGCAATAGCCTGGCATATAGTTGAAGAGTTAAAGAAGGCTATGGGAGGTAAGTCCGGCAAGGGCGATGATAAGAAGATATACAGGATTACCTTTAACGAGATTACAGAGAAGGCAGTGCGTGATGCCGTCAAAAACGCCGGCAAGGTTGATATGAACAAGGTGGATGCCCAGCAGGCAAGAAGGATTCTGGACAGGCTCGTGGGTTACGGGTTGAGTCCTCTCCTGTGGAGAAAGGTGCGGAGGGGACTGAGTGCGGGCCGTGTGCAGTCTGTTGCTGTAAGGATCATTGTTGAGAGAGAGCGGGACATAGAGGCATTCAAGCCCACTGAATACTGGAATATAGGGGGTCTCTTTGAGGGCTCCGTGCCTCCCGAGTTCAAGGCAAGACTCTTTAAATATAAAGAGAAGCATGTAATAAACCGTGAGAAGGATGAATTCCTTATCAGGGACAAGACCACGGCAGAGGCCCTTGTCGAAGAATTGAAGACAAAGACCTATGTGCTTGAGAAGATAGAGAAAAAACTCAGGAAACGTAAGCCATCTCCACCCTTTATTACCAGTACCCTTCAGCAGGAGGCCTCCAGAAAGCTCAGATTTACGCCAAAGAAGACCATGGTTGTTGCACAGCAGCTTTACGAGGGGATTGAGCTTGGCGAAGAGGGCTCGGTTGGCCTGATTACGTATATGAGGACTGATTCGGTCAGGATATCCACAGAGGCCCAGGAGGCTGCAAGGGCCTTTATTGAGGAAAAATACGGTAAGGAGTATCTTCCCAAGACCCCCCCGGCATATAAGAAAAAAGGTCAGGCACAGGATGCACATGAGGCGGTCAGGCCGACCTATATGAACAGACCTCCGGAGTCCATAAAGACCTTCCTTACGAAGGACCAGTATGCCCTGTACAGGCTTATATGGCAGCGGTTTGTGGCAAGCCAGATGGCCCCGGCAGAGATTGAACAGACCACCTTTATCATTACTCCTGAAGGAAACGGCGCAGAGTTCAGGGTGTCGGGTGACGTGATAAGGTTTAAGGGGTTTATGGCTGTTTATACAGAGAGTGTTGACACCACGGCAGAAGATACCGGAGAAGAGGGTTTGTTGCCCCGCCTGAAGGAGGGAGAGACCCTTTCACTGAAGGACATAAGCACATCACAACACTTTACGCAGCCACCCCCAAGGTTTACCGAGGCCTCACTCGTCAAGGCCCTTGAAGAGAAGGGTATTGGAAGGCCGAGCACATACGCTGCCATCCTCTCGACTAT
>BDTQ01000256.1 GCA_002898135.1 bacterium BMS3Bbin07 | reverse complement strand
CTGCCTGATAGCCTCAACCCTGTCAGCCCTTACCTCGGGGAGTTTTTGAATTTCCGCCTTCATCTCGTTGATTTCCTTTGCCTTGCCCGAAACCTCGACACGGTCAGCTACTGTCTTACTGCCCTGTAACTGCTCGCTTTTTCCGGTGGCATCCTTGCCTTGTGCCTTCTGAGCCCTGAGATAAACATCCTGTCCTTCAGGAGGCTTTCCACCGTAAATCTTCATTTAACCCCTCCTTAAACAAAATTTGCTATGACTTTATACTATAAAATATTATCGGCCAGAGGTGAAAAAACTTTAATCTTCGTTCCCCTGGAGTGATTTCATGAGCATTTCAGAGATTCCCGTGCCCCTTTCAGCAAGGGTCTTTGCGAGTTCCATATCAAAGAGCGTCTGAAACACATCACCGGACAGTCCCCCCTGAAAGAGCCCCTTACCGCTCATGCCACGCATGCCCTTCAGGAGTTCATAGATAAAGAGGGATTCAAATTTCCGGGCCACCCGTTCTGTTTCCGCTTCAGACGTTTTGGTCCTGTTTCCGGTTCCTGTACTGTTATCCAGGTTTTTGGCCCCTGTGCTGTAAATTGAAAGAATAGACGGATCAATCATCAGATAATCTCCAGTTCCGCCCTGAGAGCTCCGGAGGCCTTAAGGGCCTGAAGAATGGCTATCAGGTCTCGTGATGTAATACCCATGGCATTCAACGCCCTCACCACCTCACCAAGCGAGGTCCCCGAGACCTGTATAAGATGGGCCTTTTCCTCCTTTGCCGTTACCTCCCTTGAAGGAACCACCACTGTCTCTCCCGCTGAAAATGAAGGTGGCTGGGAGACCTGATATTCGGTGGTGATCTCAATGGTAAGGCCTCCGTGGGCAATTGCTACAGGAGAGATGCGGACGTTTTCACCTATTACCACAGTGCCTGTTCTTTCATTTATTACTATCCTTGCAGGAAGATCAACAGCAACATTTATGTTTTCAACAAACCTCATAAGTTCAACGATTCGTCCCTTGTATGCTTCAGGAACCTGCAGGGCCACGGTGGAAGGGTCCAGGGCCGCTGCATATCCGCTTTTCAGTGCCCTGTTTATCTCCCTCATCATGTTTGAGGCCACAGTGAAGTCGGGATTGTGAAGTATTATCTTCACCTCAGTGAGTGAATTCAGTGACATGGGGATCTCCCTTTCAATAATAACGCCGTTTGGTATTCTTCCCACTGTGGGATGGTTTTTCTGGACGCCGGTGCCCCCGGTGCCTGCAGAAAAGCCTCCTATCGAGACAGGGCCCTGGGCAAGGCCATAGACCTTTCCGTCAGGTCCTTTCAGTGGGGTCATAAGGAGAGTGCCTCCCTGTATGTCCTTGGCATCGGCCATGGCAGAGACAAGCGCATCCACCCTGTTTCCGGCCCTTGGAAAGGGGGGCAGGGTTGCTGTGACCATTACGGTTGCCGTATTCTTTGCCTTTATGTCCCTTGGGTTGACTGTGAGGCCCATACGTGCCAGCATATTTGCAATACTCTGCATGGTGGCCCTGCCCTTATCCCCGGTTCTGTTCAGGCCGACAACCAGTCCGTACCCGATAAGCTGGTTCTCCCTTACACCCTCAATGGATGCAATGTCCTTTATCCTCTCGGCATTAACTGCCTGAATCGGCAATACCAGAATAAGAACCATGACAGCACTGAATGCAATTTTCTTCATATCCCTTGTCACCCCTTTTGATTGACTATTGACAATTGGCGATTGACTATCGAAAAAGCATCAATCGTCATTTTTTATTCGTCAATATTCAATCGTCAATATTCAATCTAGAACGGCCATATCCTGTCAACTATGTTTCCAAGCCAGCCCGAGACCTGCTTGTTGTCGATTATTCCGTCACCTACGAGGAATATCCGGGCATCGGCAACCTTTGTGCTGTAAATGGTGTTGTTGGTGGATATGTCGTCAGGTCTTATTATTCCTTTTAGCACGAGCACCTGTTTTTCATAGTTCAGGGTCACCTCTTTCCTCGATTCTATAATAAGGTTTCCATTTGGCAGGACGTTAATGACCCTTGCCGTGATGGTGCCCCTTAGAGAGCCCTCTCTTGTTGTCTCCCCCGTACCCTGAAAGTCATTCTTGAATGAACTGCCTGCTGTTGGCGAAAAAGTATTGCCCTTCCCGTAGAGATTGTTCAGGTTCATGTTGAGAGGTGCACCGAAGAAAGCATCTATACCCGCATTCAGGGTTGAATCCTTTGCTGTCTTTGTCTCTGCCTTTTTGCTCCCTGATACGTTTTCAATGATCAGTACAGTCACCAGGTCGTTGAGCCTCCGGGCCCTTCTGTCCTCAAACAGGCTTGCCCTTTCCCGGTAGATGGAGCCGGGAGTGGTATAGCCTCCAGGGTGCTCTGATGCAGTCGGTTCCGGTATATAGTCAGGTGATGGCGGCGGAAGCGTATTTGTGGATGCACACCCGGCTGATAATAGAAGCATTAATATACTTAAGATTGACAGCAGGAAATTATTCCTGTACTGACTATGGTTGCACATTTACTATTCCCCTGCTTTCTACAATTCCGGTTATCGTCTTTCTTGATGTCAGATTCATCACGCTTATCTCCCTTTCAGAATAGCCATCCTCTCTGGCCACGCCTGGTGCGGTCACCCGCAGGGAATTGGTTTTGTAAAGGAGGGTAATGCGCTGTCCCTTTTGGATCAGGGGTTTTTCACCTGTTACTGCCTCTGTTAAGGTGCTGTCGGCCGGCAATGATCTTTTCAATATCTTTCCTCTCACACCTTTTATGTCACTTATTGCACCCCTCGGGATTTTTCTGACATTCATCATTGTGGTATAGATATCAGTGCTGCGAATAACGGTCCCTTTGTATAATGCCCTTCTGGTCCTTACAACCTGATCCCTCGCGGTTATGTACGCCTTTATCCGGACTTCCCTGTTATCAGGAAACCGGAACAGGAAAGATGCCCTGCCGAGGGGACCCCTTTCAGTTATAATCTCAACCGGTCTGCTCCGGGGCAGGGTATCCTCTGCAACAAGCTTCTGCACCTGAATCTCCGGCCATGGATAATTATTCATGAGGTAGTCCTGAATAACGGCTTCAGGAGCCCATCCGGCAACGATTGTCAAGGCTATCAACAGGGATATCATCAGATTGACCTTACCTTCTCAGATTATTTGCTATCTGCAGCATATCATCCGCAGCCTGTACTGTCTTGGAGTTGATCTCATAGGCCCGCTGGCTTACTATCATCTGGACCATCTCGTCTACAATATTTACATTGCTGAGTTCAATAAACCCCTGCTGTATCGTCCCAAGACCTTCAGCGCCGGGGTTGCCGGTGGTTGGTACGCCTGATGAAGCTGTTTCTTCAAAGAGATTCTTCCCGATCGAACTCAGGCCGCCGGGGTTGGAGAATCTTGCAACCTCAATCTGTCCTATCTCAGTGGAAGCACTGCTTCCGGGCTGTGTTACACTTACCCTTCCGTCCGAGCCAATGGTTATCTGAAGTGTATCCGACGGGATGTTTATCTCCGGTTCCATGGGGTATCCATCCGATGTTACAATTCTGCCTTCGCTATCCAGCTTGAAAGCGCCGGCCCTTGTATATGCAATATCGCCATCCGGTTTTACGATCTGAAAAAAGCCTTTTCCCTCTACCACCATGTCAAGGGGATTCCCTGTGGGTGTGAAGTCTCCCTGCTCAAATACCTTCTGAACAGCCACCGGCCTGACACCAAGCCCTATCTGTATGCCGGAGGGCAACTGTGTGCCCTCCGCAGAAGCCGCCCCCGGGGTCTTTATCTCCTCATACATCAGTTCCTGAAAATCAGCCCTGCTCCGTTTGTATCCGGGTGTATTTACATTTGCAAGATTGTTGGCTATAACGTCAATGTTCAGTTTCTGTGCTTCCATGCCTGTTGCCGCAATAAAAAGTGACCTTATCATGGTTATATCCTCCCTATCTCGTTTAGTGCCTTTGATGTGGCGGAATCAAATGCCTGTATCATCTTCTGGTAAGTCTCAAACTCCCTTGTTGTCTTTATCATTCCGACCATCTCCTTTATTATATTTACATTGGAGCCCTCAATTACACCCGGCGAGACCCTTGAAGATGATTCAACGGGCTTTAGCTCCGCTGGGGCAAGGTATGTGGCTTCTCCTGCCAGAATGAGTTTATAGGGTTGGGGGAAGTCGACAATCCTGAGCCTTCCTGCTGTTTTCCCATCAACCACGATGTTCCCGCCGGAACCTATCTCCACCCTGCCCTGGGGGAGCTGAAGCGGTGTCTTATCCGCTCCCATCACCTTCAGTCCATCAATGTTTATAAGGTACCCATCTTCATCAAGCCTGAAATCCCCCCTCCTTGTGTACTTCTCACCTTCAAGCACAAAAAAACCATCACCCTCGATAGCAACGTCAAGGGGATTGCCGGTTTTTATGAAGTCTCCGGCTGAAAAATCGGTGAGGGTCTTTCCCTTTTCTACCATGACGCGTTCAGGATTGGAGATGTTTTCAGCAAAAGGCAGGAGATAGGAGCTGAAGGATGTCCGTTCCTTTTTGTAGCCTGGAGTTGATGCGTTGGCGATGTTGCGCGCAGTGAGTGAGAGTTCTGCATCCTTGAGTATGGCGCCTGATGCTGCTATGTAGATGCCTTTGTACATGACGGGCTTTATTGAAGCAAGAGCTATGCCAGTTGTCTGTTATTGGTCTAACCCTACTGTTTTGAGGCCTCCTGGCTGTCAGACAGAGTCATGATCATGAAAATAAAGCGCATGATGTTATTCTGGATTCACTTCAGAAATGCTGTGTTTTCAACATGTTGCGTTTCATGCAGAACCTGAAACAACTTCAGTGTGACAATTGAGGCATGAGCCGGGTATCAGAGGGGAGCTGCTAAGCCGGGGTCAGACCGGCAGGTGAATAATGGCGGCAAAATTTTGTCCTGAGGAGGAAAAAAGTTCCCCCTCAGGCGTTCATGTTGATTATAAACTCAACCTCTCCACCGGGTATATCAAGGAGGCTTGCTATCTCTTCAATCTTCAGGCCCTTGCGGGATAGCAATACTACCTCTTTGTAACGGTAATCCAGTGTGCTTACAGGTTCCTGCAGTATGTTTTCTGCCTTGATTAACAGGTTTTCGAGGATTTCAATCTTTTCATCCAGCCTCTGCTCAACTTCGTTCAATGCCCGGACCCTTGTGTCTACGCGGCTCATAAGAAGAGATGAAAGCTCTTCAATCTCGGAGAGCTCGAGTTGCAGCAGTCTGTCTGCCTCCTTGATCTTTCCCGTCTTTTTCCGTTGCTTGAGAATCCCTTTAATCATTTTTTACCTCCTGAATCTGCCGGTGCCCGGCGTCTAAGCCATTATATCCACGATGCCTTTCCTCTTCTTTTTCTTGCCTTTGTCTTTTTTCTTTTTCCGTTTCTCGTCTTTCCGTTCGTCCTTTCGGGAAGTGACCCTGGGAAGTTCCCTGACCACAGGTGTTTCGTTTACTTTATTTATCCTGTCCAC
>BDTQ01000255.1 GCA_002898135.1 bacterium BMS3Bbin07 | reverse complement strand
GGAAGAGGACAGGTGGACCGGAAATCGTAATATCTCTCTTGTTGACAGTAGCATGGCTGAAGATCTTGTTGCTATTTCCGGTCTGTCCCTGACCCTCAGGATGTGGCCAACAGCGAGGTTATTAAAGCTTTACAGGGTTACCCACAGGTGGCAGTGGCCCATCCTGATAGGGCTGCCCTTTATGGCTCTCGCACTCTCCTATGCTGTTTATATACTTCAGAGACATTACGTTGAACTCAAGACAAAGGATAGGGCGCTTCAGGAGTCCGAGATAAAATTCCGTTCCCTTGTTGAACATTCCCTTGCAGGGGTGTATCTGATTCAGGATGGTCTCTTCAGGTATGTTAATCCGAGGTTCTGTGAGTTCTTTGGTTATAACTCTCCGGAGGAGATTATTGACAGGAAGGGACCATTGGACCTTACGCGTTCGTCTGACTGGCCGGTGGTTGAGGAGAACCCCGGAAGGAGGCAAGAAGGAGAGGTTGAGTCAGTAAACTATGTCCTCAAGGCAGTAAAAGCCAACGGCGAGGTTTTTGACATTGAGGTGTATGGGGCGAAAACCCTTTTCAAAGGCAGGCCTGCAGTTATAGGAATGCTTCTTGATATTGCAGAGAAGAAGAGGCTTGAGGAGCAGTTGAGGCAGTCGCAGAAGCTTGAATCGATAGGCTTGCTGGCGGGTGGCATTGCCCATGATTTCAACAACATCCTTATGGCTATAACGGGATATGCCTCCCTTCTGAATATGAAGTTGAAAGACGGGGCACTCAGGAACCATGTAGATCAGATACTGAAGGCATCCGACAGGGCAGCAAACCTGACGCATGGCCTGCTTGCCTTCAGTCGCAGACAACTGCTCCAGCCACAGCCGGTCTATTTCGGGAAGATAATAAGGGATTTCGAGAAGATTTTAAGGCGGGTTATCCCTGAAAATATAGAATTTGTTATAGATCTCAAGGATAAAAGGGCTGTAATGGTGGATCAGGGGCAGATAGAGCAGGTGATAATAAACCTTGCCACTAATGCCAGGGATGCCATGTCAGAGGGTGGAAAACTCATTATTGAGACCTTTGAGGTCGCCTTTGATGATGCTTATCTTGAGAGACATTCATGGGTCAACAAGGGTGGCGGGTTTGTATGTCTTTCCATCAGTGACACGGGCGATGGAATGGCCCCGGATGTAAAAGAGCATATCTTTGAGCCCTTTTTTACCACAAAGGGGGTAGGCAAAGGTACCGGGTTAGGCCTTTCGACTGTTTACGGTATCATCAAACAACATAATGGTTTTATCCATGTTTATTCAGAGAAGGGTAAGGGTACAGCCTTCAAGGTCTACCTTCCTGTAACAGGATCAAAGCCGGTAGATATAAGTCATGTTTCAGAGTTTCCCATAAGTGGTGGTACAGAAACCATACTCCTGGCTGAGGATGAGGATAACGTAAGGGAGACGATCAAGGAGGCTTTGGAGGAATATGGTTACACCGTGTTCGTTGCAAGGGACGGTGAGGAGGCAATGACCCTTCTGGATGAGAAATCCTGCGAATTCGACCTTATGATACTTGACGTTGTGATGCCGAAAGAGGGCGGAAAGGAAGTGTATGAAAAGGCAAGGGGGCTTGGTTTCAGGGGAGAAGTGATTTTTATAAGCGGGTACACTATAAATACCATACAAAACTTTATTCTTGAGGAGGGTATCAATGTTCTTACAAAACCCTTCAGACCTGTTACACTTGTGAGAAAGGTGAGAGAGGTGCTGGATAGCAGTGAAAAGGAACGATGAATATTCAATCCTGGTAGTTGATGATGACGCAGCAGTGAGGGACGTGCTTGTCCTGTTGCTCAAGGATGTTGGCTATAAAGTCACTGATACCGGCAGTCCTGAGGAAGCGCTCAAGCTGGTCTCCGAGAGGTCTTTTGACCTTGTGCTTTCAGATATTCTCATGCCTGAGATGGACGGCCTGACACTCCTGAAGAAGATTCATTTCAAGGTTCCTGATCTTCCTGTTATACTGCTGACAGCCTATCCTGATCTCGAGCTTTCTATCGAGGCTTTAAAGCACGGTGCCCATGACTTTATTATCAAACCATTTAATCTGGAGTATGTGCTGCATGCTGTGAAAAAGGCCCTGAGTTATTGTGAGGGGGTAAGGCTACAGAAGGAATACAACAAGAGGCTGGAGAATACGGTAGTCGAAAGGACAGCTGAACTCCGTGAGGCCCTCCAGATGGTAAAGGCTGCCAGTAAGGAGATAATAGAGAGGCTCACCGTGGCGGCTGAATACAGGGATGAAGATACCGCAAGTCATATCCGGAGGATAAGCCTTTATTCAAACCTTATTGCAGAGGAACTCAAAATGCCCCCGGATTTTATTGAAAATATAACATACGCAAGTCCCATGCATGATGTTGGAAAGATAGGCATACCGGACGGAATACTCCTTAAACCCGGCAGGCTTACAGCGGAGGAGTTTGATGTTGCAAGGGTTCATTCCAAAATAGGCTATGAGATTTTAAAAGGTTCATCCTATCCGGTCATACAGATGGGCGCCTCGATTGCACTAACCCACCATGAGAGATGGGATGGAACCGGTTATCCCAGGGGACTCAGAGGAGAAGAAATTCCTGTTGAGGGCAGGATCGTGATGCTTGTTGACCAGTATGATGCTTTGAGATCCACAAGGCCATACAAAAAGG
>BDTQ01000254.1 GCA_002898135.1 bacterium BMS3Bbin07 | reverse complement strand
GTATTCAACTGTAAAGACGTTGAAATACATTGAGAAGGAGTGGGGTCAGGAGGCCCTGGTGCTTCCGCCCATGGGTGTAAAAAATACAGACAGGTTTTTCGATGAGATAAGCAGGATAACCGGAAAGCCCGTTCCTCAGGAGATTGAGGATGAAAGGGGCAGGGCAGTGGATGCAATGATAGATTCCCATCCCTATGTTCACGGAAAGAGGTTTGCCCTGGCCGGTGACCCGGACATCCTGTTGGGCTTGATAAGTTTCATTCTGGAGATGGGAGGAATTCCGGCTCATATCGTCTGCACCAACGGAGACAAGAGGTTCGCGGCAGCAGCGAATGCGCTTCTGAGCGAAAGTCCCTTTGGTCAGGAGGCAACGGTTTACACGGGCAAGGATATGTGGCATCTGAGGTCTCTGATGTTTACCGACCCGGTTGACATACTCATAGGGAATTCCTATGCAAAGTTCCTCTGGAGGGATACGGGGACGCCTCTGGTAAGAATAGGATTCCCCATATTCGACAGGCATCACCTCCACAGGTATCCGGTTATCGGCTATCAGGGAGTGCTGAATATGGTGAACTGGATTGTCAACACCGTTCTTGATGAGATGGACAGAAAGACGATGAATACAACGAGCTTTGATGTTATAAGATAAGGATTTGCCGGGAGTACAAACAGTGTAACATGTCATGCTGAACTTGTTTCAGCAATGAGACCCTGAAATAAATTCAGGGTGACAGGAAAATATTTCAAGGGTCTGAAAACACAGAAGGAAAATGTTAAATGTTAACCGGTACTGATAAACTTTTAGAAAGTGGCTGCGGCGTGGAGAAAAAGGAAAAACTCTGCAGGAGCCGTGGCGGAGAGTCTTGTGCCTTTGACGGGGCAATGATAGTGCTTCAGCCCATTGCCGACACGGCACATCTTGTTCACGGTCCCATAGCGTGTTGCGGAAACACCTGGGAAGGCAGGGGCACGTTATCATCCCGGGGTGATCTGTTCAAGCTGGGGTTTACAACCGATATTGACGAGATAGACATTGTCTACGGTTCTGAGACCAGGCTCTTCAATGCCATTGTCCAGACGTACAGGTCCGTACACCCGAAGGCAATCTTTGTCTACTCCACGTGTGTAAGCGGTCTTATCGGAGAGGACCTGGATGCTATCTGCAGGAAGGCAGAGGATGCTTGCGGCATAAGGGTCATACCCGTTAATGCTCCGGGGTTTGTAGGACCTAAAAACCTTGGAAACAGGATAGCGGGGGAGGTATTGCTTGATTCTGTAATAGGTACAGGTGAGCCCCCTGACAACCTCTCCGGCACGGGGGGATTTATAAACCTTGTCGGGGAGTATAACATTGCAGGTGACCTGTGGCTTATTGAGCCTGTGCTAAGGAAGGCAGGCATAAGGATCATGTCCAGGATTACAGGGGATGCAACATTTGAAGAGATAACCTATGCACACAGGGCAGATCTGAATGTAGTGGTCTGCAGCCGGGCCCTCGTGAATGTTGCCAAGGAGATGGAGAGGAAGTACGGGATACCCTATGTTGAGGTCTCCTTTTTTGGCAAAACAGAGATGGCAAAGGCGTTGAGAGGGATGGGGGACGGCTTCAGCCGTTCAAGTCGTTTAAAGGACCGGGGCGACTTTGACTTGGCACAGAAGATCGACGAAGTTATTGAAAGTGAAGAGACCGGGCTTGGAGAAAAACTGAAAAAATATGCTCATCTGCGGGGCATGAAGGCCGTGCTCTATACGGGTGGAGTCAAGAGCTGGTCTTTTATCTCTGCCCTTCAGGATCTCGGGATAGAGATAGTTGCAGTGGGTACAAAGAAGAGCACTGTTGAGGATGAGGAGAAGATGAAGGCCATACTTGGCAGGGATGCACCTCTTATTGAGGATGTTGCTCCGGCAAACCTGAGGAAGCTTATGAAGGAGAGGGGGGCGGATATGCTTGTTGCAGGCGGCCGTAACCTCTATCTTGCCATGAAAGAGGGGTTTCCTTTTGTGGATGTGAATCAGGAGAGACACACTGCCTATGCCGGATATGACGGGCTTGTAAATCTTGCAGAGCAGATAAGTAACAGTGTCAGGTTTTTCAATGGTAAAGATGTTTGCGTATCAGCACCCGGCGGGCAAACTGTTTCTGCCCCTTTGAAGACTAAAGCTGACAGGGATGTGTTGATAAACCCCTTAAAGCACTCCCAGTCCATAGGGGCTGCAATTGCCCTGCAGGGGGTAGACTGGGCGCTCCCGGTTATTCACGGGGCGCAGGGCTGCAATTTCCTTGCAAAGGTGCTTATAACAAAACACTTCAGAGAGCCCATTGCACTGATGAGCACAAAACTCTTTACAGAGGATGTTGTAATGGGTAGTGAGGAAAACTTGATCACGGTTGTTGAAGGGGTTATTGAAAAACAGCAGCCGGACCTGATAGGTGTCCTTACCACAGGACTTTCAGAGGTCAAGGGTGATGATGTGGCGGGTACGATAAAAAGATGGAAACTGAAAAATGGTAAACGGCAAATTGTCTATGTCTCCACGCCAGACTATGAAGGTGGTCTGGAGACGGGATATGCAAAGGCGGTAGAGGCAATTCTTGAGTCTGTAGTTAGAAGACGGAAGGCAGAGGACAGAGGACGGAAGGCTGAAGGCAGAAGGCTGAAGGGTGAAGTAGAAGATTGTACAGTCTCTCCTGATGCCGGGCTTCCGGGCAGGAACTGTAAGGTAAATGTCCTTGTTGGCTCGCACCTGACTCCTGCAGACTTTACGGAGTTGCGTGAGGTGATAGAATCTTTTGGCTTGACCCCGGTTATCCTGCCCGACCTTTCCGCACTTGACGGGAGTAGACAGGAATTCTCGGCACTCTCTTCCGGTGGTACAAGGACGAGCGAGATTGAGACGATGGGTAGTTCCGGATTTACCATAGCGATAGGGATGAGTATGGAAGGGCCGGCAAGGCTTTTGAAAGAGAGTTTTGGCATTGAATACACCATGTTTGAGAGCCTTTCCGGTCTTCAGGGAGTGGATGCATTCATGGAAACGCTTTCAGCCCTGAGTGGCGGGCAGATGCCTGCTAAATATGAAAGGCAGCGAAGGGTGCTGATTGACGGAATGAGGGATGCTCATTTCTATTTCGGCGGCAAACGGGTCTGTATGGCCCTGGAGCCTGATCTGTCGGTCCAGGTCTCAAAGGCGCTCAGTGAGATGGGTGCTGAAGTTGGACTTTCGGTTGTTCCGTCCCGTACGGAATCTGCAGGGAGAATTTATGCAAAGAATGTCCATGTTGGCGACTTTTTTTCAATAGACGGGGATTTTGATCTTTTGATTGCAAGCTCTCATGGAACGGATACGGCAAAGAGGCTTGGCGTACCGTTATATCAGACGGGGTTTCCCGTGTACAAGGTGTTGGGGAATAATTCAAGGATTGCCATAGGTTATAGAGGGACGCTTGTGATGATTAACGAGATGGCAAATCTGCTGTTTCAGGATGATTTATAACGGGTTTGTCGATTTAAAGTTAGTGTCTTGATTAATTAAAGTAAAGGAGGACGGTGATGAAGATAGCATTTGCAACAACAGACGGTGTAAATGTTGACGAGCATTTTGGCAGGGCTGGTAAGTTTGCCATATATGAACTGACAAGAGATGCTTATCAATTCATCGAGATGAGGAAGTTTGCCGAAGGCAGGGATTTAGAGATAGAGGAGACAAAGGGAAAGGGACAGATACACGAGGACAAGGTGCAGAGTAAAGTGGAAAAGCTTGCGGACTGCAAGATTATATACCTTACGGATATCGGGGGTCCATCAGCCGCAAGGCTTGCGAGAAAGGGCATAATGCCCGTAAAGGTTAAAGAGGTGATTGCCATTGAGGATGCCCTGAAAAAACTCCTTGAGGCCGTGAAAACATCTCCACCGCCGTGGCTTAAAAAAGCGTTGAACAGTGACTGAAGAACAAGAGTATACAGGGTGGCAGCATATCGGTTTATACTGCTGCTCCTGGAACAAAACACCAAACAATAACCAAGGAGGAAAAAAAAGATGAAGATGATCAGGGCGTTTATAAGACCGGAAAAGGAGCAGGAAGTGGTCTTGGCATTGGAAGGGGCAGGGTTTCCATCCGTTACAAAGATGCCGGTATTTGGAAGGGGGAAGCAGAAGGGACTTCAGGTAGGTCCAGTGCATTACGATGAACTTCCAAAGACACTGCTCATGATAGTTATTGATGATGAGGACGAAAAGAAGGTGGTAAAATTAATACACGAAAAGGCGAAGACCGGGTTTATCGGTGACGGTAAGATATTTGTCAGCCCGGTGGATACCGCCTATACCGTCAGGACCGGGGAGGAAGGCCTATGAAAGAGATTGTTGCAATTATCCGGAGAGACAAGGTCCCCGAAATCAAGCAGGTTCTCGAGGATCTCGGATATCCATCACTTACGATTCAGAGCGTTGATGGAAGGGGAAAGCAGAAAGGGGCCATGTGTGCAGAGATGGACTCGGAGATGCCGGATAGCTACTGTACTGCGGCTAAACTGAAACCTACACCTTCCACTTATGCCCTCGAGCATACACTGCCGAAGGTGGCCCTTTACGTACCCAAGAGGATGCTTACAATAGTGGTGCCCGATGATGTGGTCACCAAGATTGTTAAATCAATAATCAAGGTCGGCTATACGGGCAAGCACGGAGATGGAAAGATTTTTGTTGCACCGATAGGCGGTGCTGTGAGGATAAGGACAGGAGAGATGGATGGAGAGGCAATAGCTTAATTTTCGAGTATAATTACTTGCAGGCTGATTGAGACTTTTATTTTTTAATGCTTTCCGGGAAAGGAGAAGGTTTATGGCACAGGCAAGTTGTTTAACAAGGGGTGGCACGCCGTGGACCCCGAGGTTTATCGAATCAATTGATGTTGAAAAATGTCTGGGTTGCGGACGCTGCTATAAGGTTTGTAGCAGGAATGTCCTTGAGCTCATTGAAAAACCCTTTGAGGGTGAGGATGATTATGGAGACGATATGGGTAACAAGGTGATGTCTGTTGCAAATCCGGATGACTGTATCGGCTGCGCGGCATGCTCCAAGATATGCACAAGGAAATGCCATGTACATGTAGAGATATGATTGATTTGAAGTTGCGTTGAGGAGACCCCGGGAACAGTGAAATCACTGTTGCCCGGGGTTACATTTTAGACTATTTGGTTAGACTATTTGGCCCTGCTGCTCCAATATCTTCTGTTTAAATCTCTTTGTCAGCATCCGGGTTCCCCTTCCCGGAGTTCCGTTGCCGATAACCCTGCCGTCAATCTTTATGACGGCAATGATTTCAGCCCCGGTACCTGTCATAAAGCATTCCTCTGCGTTATACAGGTCATAACGGGTGAGGGTTGTTTCACGACTTCTGATGCCAAGGGTTTCAGCTATCTCCATCACCGTCTTCCTGGTGATACCGTCAAGGGCACCATGACAGGGGGCAGGAGTAAGGAGCTCGGAGTCTTTCATAATAAAGATATTGTCTCCTGTGCATTCCGCCACAAATCCTTCCCTGTTAAGCATAACGGCCTCAAGGCAGCCGGCCTGCTCAGCCTCGATCTTTGCCATAATATTGTTGAGGTAGTTTAATGACTTTATCCTGGGGTCAAGGCTGTCCGAGGATATGCGTCGGGATGAAGCAGTGATTATCTCGATTCCATCCTCGTAATATTCCTCAGGGTATAACTGAATGTCGGCAACGATGATTATCACCATCGCCCTTTCGCATGACGACGGGTCTATACCGAGAGGCCCCTCTCCCCTTGTGACAATGAGACGGATATATCCGTTTTCCTTGCGGTTTATCTCAACGCTCTTTAAGATCGCCTCCTGCATCCCTTCAATGCTCATTGGTATTTCAAGCAGGATTGCCT
>BDTQ01000253.1 GCA_002898135.1 bacterium BMS3Bbin07 | reverse complement strand
CACCGGGCATTGCAGAGGCCATAGCTTCCTCAACGGCAAGGAAGATACATCTTCCAATCAACCAGGAAGGCATTGAGATTGCCGGTGTACAGAGGGAGCCACTTCCACACCTGATAGAAAAGGTGGTAGAATACTTAAAACCCGCAATAAGAGGGAGGTAATAAAATGTGTGAAGCAAATGCATATATTTACGACAATGGTGAGGAATCCCTGTATCTTGAAAATGTGGATGTCCTCAGACCTGAAGGAGAAAAGATATTCCTGCGCAACCTTTTTGGTGAACAGAAGGAATTTGAAGGAAAGATAAAGGAGATATCACTTATCAAGCACCGAATTATACTGGAAAAAATAAAAACCTGAACCCGGAATTGAGGTAAAAAAAATGAAAAAAACCATTGTTATAATGATGACAATCTTCACAGGACTGGCACTACTGTTTGTTGTCGAAACAGGAGCATCAGCCTTTGGTGGATGTGAGCAGGACTGCGGAAAGTGTCACTCCTTATCAAAGGAAGAGGCCCAGGAGACGTTAAAGCAGCTGATACCCGATATTCATGTCATAGGGGTCAAAATGTCCCCGTCAAGGGGGCTCTGGGAGGTATCACTTGAGACACGCGGCAAAAAGGGCATCGCCTATATGGACTTCTCAAAGGAAAATGTCATCATCGGGCAAATCGTCAAGATAAAAACAAAGAAAAACCTCACCCAAAGACGTCTCATAGAGCTTAACAGGGTGGATTTTGCACAGATTCCCCTCGATGATGCCCTTGTTATGGGTGACCCGAATGCAACATACAAGGTCGTTGTCTTTGACGACCCTGACTGCCCATTTTGTGCAAAACTCCACAAGGAGCTAAAGGAAATTATTGAAAAGAGAAAAGACATAGCATTCTTTATCAAACTCTTCCCCTTGAAAATGCACAAGGATGCTTACAGAAAGGCAGTGGCCATCCAATGTCAGAAGTCATTGAAGCTTTTAGAGGATGCCTTTGCAAAAAAGGATATTCCTGACCCTGAATGCAAGACAGATATTATAGACAAAAACATTGAACTTGCCGGAAAACTCGGTATAACCGGTACGCCGACAATTGTGCTGGAAAACGGCAAGGTCTTAAGCGGTGCAATAAAGGCAGAGCAGCTTATTGAGCTTATCGAGGACAAAGGCAACGATTCAGAAGCAGATGAGACAAAGAAGTGAATTTCTGCTTTTAGTTAAGGCCCCTGCAGACCTCTGAAAGGTTTTTCCCCTAAATTTCCGCTCCTGCTGTACAGGCATTTCCTACACAAGCAAAAAGGCAGCTTTTCACCTGCCTTTTTGCTTTTTTCTTGACTAAAATTTTTTTGAACAATTATTATAGCTGTGCTGTTGAACAATGCAATGACCGTGTTGCATTTAAAAACGTTCTGTGGAGGTTTACGTGAAGGCAAAGGATATTATGGAGCAGGTAAAGGATTATTTATCTCCTGACGACACCATCAGAAACGCTGTAAACAAGATGAGGGTTGTGAAGAGAGACGATGGCATAGTCGGAGTAAAGGGTATGATAGTGCTCGACAACGAAGGCAACATAGTGGGAATGGTTTCAGTTAAGGACATCCTCAAGGCGATCATACCTTTTTATATGACTATGACGGAACTCGGGGAGTTTACCTGGGAGGGTATGCTTGCAGAAATGACCAAAAAGGTTGCCGACAAAAAGGTTGCGGAGATAATGATGAAGGATGTAATAACGGTTTTCGAGGATGCCCCGCTCATGGAGTGTGCTGACCTTATCGTCAAACACAATCTCCAGAGGGTTCCCGTAGTAAATAAAGAGAATAAGGTCGTTGGCATCATCTATGTACGGGACCTCTATAATGCCCTTGTAGAAGTTCTCCTGGATGACAAGGGGGTACATAACCTATGACTCACGAAGTTGCCGCTGCATCCCAGCCCTTTGTAATGGACACAACTTTCTGGACTGCAACAACCATATTCCTGATCTCCTACGTTGTTATAATATCGGAAAAGGTACACAAGACGGTGGTTGCGCTTTTCGCTGCATCGCTGATGCTTGTGTTAAAAATACTTTCGCAGTATGAGGCTTTTCATGTTGAGGAATTAGGGGTAGACTGGAATGTTATCTTCCTGCTTATCGGAATGATGATAATAATAAACCTTATGCGGCCGACAGGTTTTTTTGAATACATTGCAATAAAAAGCGCAAAGGCCGGTAAGGGTGACCCCATGAGGATAATGATCATATTCGCTGTTGTCACGGCAGTGCTTAGCGCCCTGCTTGACAATGTTACCACAGTGCTCCTGCTCGCCCCGGTTACCCTTCTGATTGCAGATGCCCTTGAGGTTGATCCGATTCCGTTCCTGATTGTTGAGGCTATTGCATCCAATATCGGAGGTACGGCCACACTTATCGGTGACCCGCCCAATATCATGATTGCCTCAAAGGCAAAGCTCAATTTCATGGATTTTATCTATAATCTTACGCCGATTGTCATCGTATTGATGGTTGTGCTTCTCTTAGTTATCAAGCTTGTCTTTGGCAGGAAACTGAAGACCAGGGAAGAACTCAAACAGAGAATAATGCAGATGAACGAGAAAGAGGCAATAAAAGACCCGTTAATGCTCAAAAAGTCTCTCTTCGTCCTCGGTCTCGTACTTGTCGGGTTTGTATTCCATGGAACACTGGAACTGCAGCCTGCCACGGTAGCACTCTTCGGGGCAGGTCTGCTGCTTCTACTGTCAGGCACTCACGAACCACACCACGTCCTTGCCGAAGTCGAGTGGCCTACCATATTTTTCTTTATAGGTCTCTTTATACTCGTTGGCGGGGTGGTAAAGGTGGGACTCATTAAATGGATGTCTCTAAAGATGCTCGCCCTGACACAGGGCAATCTCCTTGCAACAAGCATGATCGTAATGTGGTTCTCTGCCATAGCATCAGCAATCGTTGACAATATCCCCTATGTTGCCACAATGAATCCACTGATAATCGATATGGCCAAACAGATGTGGCCGCAGGAGACTGGACTTGCACTCCTCAGGCATCCTGACCTGATGCCTATCTGGTGGTCTCTGGCACTCGGGGCATGTCTTGGGGGTAACGGCTCACCAATCGGAGCCTCGGCAAACGTAATAGTGGTTGGCATGGCGGAGAAGGCAGGGCAAAAGATATCCTTCATGAGATTTGTTGCATACGGCTTCCCGATAATGCTTTTAACAGTATTTATCTCCATGATATATGTGTGGCTGAGGTATTACGTCCTTAATTTTTAATATCCAGCCATTAGATAGTCCGGTTAAAATAGCGCCCCCTTTCAGGGGGCCTCAACGGTCTGCACGCCTTCCGTCCTGCCAGCATATAACTTAGTCTTAATCTCCTATAAAAATAAAAAATCCTGTTTGCTTGACTAAGAATTTCGCCTCGCATTATGATATCTCGTATAGTTGCTAAATGCAATGTTCGCTGTTGCACTAAATAACGATACAATGGGGAGGGTCATGTGAAGGCTAAAGATATAATGGAGCCGGTTAAAGAGACCTTGACCCCGGAGACCACCCTGAAAGAGGCAGTTAACAGCATGAGGGTTGCCAGGCGGGGAGATGGCCGGGTGGGGGTAAAGGGCATGATTGTCCTTGATAATGGAAAACTTGCAGGCATTATCTCTATCAAGGATATCCTGAAGGCCATTATCCCGTCATATATGACCTTAACCGAACTTGGAGAGTTCACGTGGGACGGAATGCTTGAGCAAATGGCAAAAAAGGTTGCCGACAGGAAGGTTGAGGAGATAATGACAAGGAATGTGATAACTGTTTCAGAGGACGCCCCGCTTATGGAGTGTGCAGATCTTGTTGTAAAACACGGTCTGCACAGGCTTCCTGTTTTAGACAGGGACAAGAAAGTCGTTGGCATGGTATACATACGCGATCTGTACCAGGCTATTGTGCAGGCCCTTTTTGAAAAGGGGGGAAAAAGATGACACATGAAGCTTCCCCTTTTGTGATGGATGCAACCTTCTGGGCTGCCACTATCATATTTCTCCTCGCCTATACATTAATTGTCTCAGAGAAGGTACATAAAACGGTTGTTGCCATCTTTGGTGCAGCCCTGATACTTGTACTCAAGATACTGGAGCAGAAAGAG
>BDTQ01000252.1 GCA_002898135.1 bacterium BMS3Bbin07 | reverse complement strand
TGCCCTGCCTATGGCAGGTAAAAGTAAAAGGAGATAAATAAGGAGATATTTTATGTCAGAACTGCGGCAGGACCCGACAACCAATGACTGGGTTATTATTGCAAAAGAACGGGCAAAGCGGCCCCTTGAGTTTAAAAAAGACAATATAACCAGGCCATACTTTCCGGCCCACAGCGAGAGCTGTCCGTTTTGTCCGGGAAACGAACACAGGACACCTGAGGCAAAGGTTGTTTATGGAGACCCCGGCAAATGGAGAACGCGTGTTGTACCAAACAAGTTTGCGGCATTAACGCCTGAGGGTAATGCCGAAAGAGAGGAATGGGGACTTTTCAGAAAGAGCCCGGGATACGGCAACCATGAGGTCATTATCGAAACACCCCGGCATGACAATTTTATCCCTTTCATGAATGATACGGAAGTTGAGGGACTCCTCAGGGTATACAGGGACAGATACCATGCATTAAAAAAAGACCCTGATATCAGAACTGTTGTTATCCTTAAAAACCATGGCCGCGGGGCGGGAACATCCCTTGAGCATCCACACTCCCAGGTTGTCGCATCCCCGATAGTCCCGCCATTTGTCCGGAGGCGGTATGAGATAGCCATACAGTATTATGACAACACAGGACGCTGCCTCTATTGCGATCTACGGGAGAATGAGCTTGAGGCATCGGAGAGGATTGTGGCGGAGACAGATTATTTTGTTGTAATACACCCCTTTGCGTCACGTTATCCTTTTGAAACCTGGCTTATGCCCAGGGTGCACAACTCATCTTTCGGGAATACCTCGGATGAGGAGATATCTGACCTCGCACGGGTACTCAAAGACGTCCTGCTGAAACTCTATGCCAGTCTTGAAAACCCGGATTATAACCTGGTTATTCATACGGCCCCTGTTGATGACGAACATAAGTCGTATTTTCTATGGCACATTCAGATAATCCCGCGCCTCACCCTGGCAGCAGGGTTTGAGCTGGGTTCAGGCATATATATCAACCTTGCGCTGCCGGAGGAGACGGCAGCATTCATCAGAGATTTCGAGGTAAAAGAATCGGGGTTGTTAGAATGACGGATAAAGGGACTGTAAAAATCATCGGTGCCGGCCCTGGATCACTGGTGGCAGCTATTGTCCTTCGCAGGCACGGTTTTGCCGTGAAGGTTTTTGAGATGTCTCCGGATGTCGGCCACCGTCTGAGCGGGGATTTTCAGGGTGTTGAAAACTGGAGTTCTGAAAAAGACGTTACGGAAATACTCGGAGAGATCGGGGTCGGGATAAATTTCCTCTGGATGCCCTATTACGAGGGGACGGTCTATGCGCCTGAAATGAAACCCGTTCAGGTAAAATCAGGCAGGCCAATCTTCTATCTTGTCAGGAGGGGCAGCATGCCCGGAACACTTGACTGGGGATTAAAGGAACAGGCATTATCGCTGGGGGTAGAGATTATATTCAACCACCGCCTCGATAACCTTGAAGGAAAGGCCATAGTGGGAACCGGACCCAAGGGGGCTGATGCCGTTGCAGTGGGTATAACCTTTAACACAAAGATGCAGGATAAGGCAGTCGTGGTACTTGATGACAATATAGCTCCAAAGGGCTATGCATATCTTCTTGTAAAACAGGGGTATGCAACAATGGCCACTGTCCTTTACAGGGAGTTCAAAAAAGCAGACGATTACTTTGAAAAGATGCTGGGTTTTTTCGAGGACAAGATGGATCTGGGTATCAAAACCAGGAAAAAGTTTGGAGGGTTTGGTAACTTCTTTATTCGTGACAAGCAGACACGTAATGAAAAACTCTATATTGGTGAGGCGGCAGGTTTTCAGGATTGTCTCTGGGGGTTCGGGATGAGATATTCGATGTTGTCAGGCTATATAGCTGCAAAAAGTTACATAGAGGGCTCAGATTATGATGTGCTCTGGCAAAGGGAGCTCAGGCCCATGCTTGAAACCTCTCTTGTTAACCGCTATCTCTTTGAAAGGATTGGCCATGCCGGTTACAGGTACCTGATTAAATGCTTTGGCCGGGGTGATCCCGCAAGAGTTCTCAGAAAACATTATAACCCTTCTTTTTTAAAGAATCTTCTGCTTCCGCTCGCAAAAAAGGGATATGAAAGCAGGGTCAAGGACCTGAGCTGCAGCCGTAAGGACTGCACATGTGTGTGGTGCAGATGCGGAACAAAAAAGGTGTGTCCATAATGGAGACTGTAAATTATATAAATCCTACATATCACGACGATATAAAAGAGGATGTCCTGTCCGGCTTGACGGCATCACAAAAGTTTATTCCCAGTAAATACTTTTACGATGCCCGGGGCTCGGACCTCTTTGAGAAGATCTGCTGTTTGCATGAGTACTATCCAACACGGACGGAACTCTCCATATTAAGGGATGTTGCTCCGTCTATAATGCATTATTTCACTGATGGTGATATTGTTGAGTTGGGGGCAGGTGCGAACTGGAAGATCAGGACGCTGCTGGATATTGTTCCAAAAAACAAGATATCAAACCTGCGGTATATACCGGTAGATGTTAGTGAGGCAGCACTGGAGGCGTCATCGGAAGAATTGCTGAGGATGTATCCCGGACTGAATCTGCTCGGTATAGTTGCCGATTTTACCAGACATTTGGAGATGATACCGGGTGGCCGGAAGAAACTGTTTGTCTTTTTTGGCAGTACCCTGGGGAATTTTAAGGAAGACGAAAGCGATATTTTCCTGAAAAGTGTTGCCGGATCCATGGGGAAGGGGGACCGTTTTCTGCTCGGCATTGACATGTTGAAGCCACGGGATATACTGGAACGCGCCTATAACGACTCCTCGGGGGTAACGGCTGAATTCAACAAAAATATACTGAATGTTTTAAACAGGGAGCTGGAGGCTGATTTTGATTTGGACAATTTTGATCATCGAGCTGTCTTTAATGCAGAAGAGGGGCGGATAGAAATGTATCTGCAGGCTAACGTTGATGTGGTTGCAGAGATAGGGGCCCTCGGCTTAACAGTTGAGTTGGAGGAGGGGGAACGCATTCTCACCGAGGTTTGCAGGAAGTTTACCAAAGGCAGTGTGGATCGGATGGCCTTTAATGCCGGCCTGAATGTCACTAAATGGTTTTCTGATCCAAAAGGTTGGTTTTCCCTTGTAGAGATGGAAAGCGGGAATAAAGGAGGGTAAGTTATGGAATGGGTCAGAGTAAACTGGTTCTGGATAATACTCTTTGCAGTATTTATCGGAATACACCTCTTTGGTCATGGTGGTGCCCATGGGGGCCACGGGGGCCATGGAGGAAAAAAAGAGGGGGATGAACACAAAGGACATGCCACTGGTTCACAGGCAAAAAAAGAAGGGGGTGGAGGATGCCATTAAATATAAGAGTGGTCAGCTGGTCTCTGGGTATCTTTACGGCAATCTCTTTCACCCTCTGTGTCATTTACGGATTGATAGTCCCCAAAAGTCTGCATGGAATGGCGATGTTTCTTGAGGCGATGCTTCCTGCCTTCAAGTGGCTGACATTTGGGGGATTCCTTCTCGGCCTTGTTGAGAGCTTTCTTTATGGAATATATACCGGAGTTGTCTTTGTGCCGGTATATAACTTTATTAACCGCAGGTGGGGTACAGGAGGATAGAGAGATGAAGCAGGCAATTGTCCCGTCGGCTACAACCGGGGTAAGTGGAGAACATAAAGGAGATGTCAGGATTGAACTGCCTGTAACAGGAATGACGTGTGCCTCCTGTACGGCAACGATAGAAAAAGCGCTGGCCTCAATAAACGGCGTCAGTCAGGCGAATGTTAATTTTGCCTCTCAAAAGGCATTTGTCTCATATGATCCCGTCCGCGTCCGGATAGGACAGATTATAAAGGTAATCAAGGACAGCGGATATGATGTCGGCTCGGAAAAGGTCACCCTGAAGATCAGGGAGATGACGTGCGCCTCCTGTGTCAGGAAGGTCGAGGATGCCTTAAAAGGTTCCCCAGGGGTCATTCGGGCAGAGGTAAATCTCGGCTCTGAAAGTGCCGCTATCGAATACCTGCCGTCAATGACAGACCTGAAATCACTGAAAAAAGCCGTAGAGTCCGTTGGGTACAAGACGGGCACTGAAGAGCCCCAATCTAAAGAGGAGGACTCAAAAGCACGGGAATACAGGTCACTTATCAGGCGGTTCATGGTTGCGGCTATCATATCCCTGCCCGTGATCGTGGTCAGCTATCCCAAATTCTTCCCTGTACTCAAGGATATGGACATGGATACGTTGAGGATGCTCTGGATAGGTGCGAGTATCCTTACCGTGCCTGCGCTTGTCTATTCCGGAAGCAGTTTTTTCAGGGGTGCGGTTGCAGCCTTCAGACACCGCGCTGCTGACATGAATACATTAATTGCTCTCGGTACAGGGATGGCATGGCTATTTTCGACCGTGGTAGTCCTCTTTCCCAAGTTCTTTCCAGAGAATGCCCGGGAGCCTTATTTTGATGTTGTCTCCGTGGTTATTGCTCTTGTAGTGCTGGGACAGGCGTTGGAGCTTAGGGCCAAGGGTAAGACATCAGAGGCCATAAAGAAATTGATGGGGCTTCAGGCCAAGACCGCACGGGTAGTAAGGAACGGCAAGGAGATGGACATTCCGATAGAGGAAGTCCTGGTTGGTGACAAGGTGATAGTACGTCCCGGAGAGAAGATACCCGTAGACGGAGTGCTTGTCGAGGGACGCTCAAGCGTGGATGAATCCATGCTCACAGGGGAGCCCTTACCTGCGGAGAAGCAGGAGGGGGATGAGGTTATAGGCGGAACAATAAACAAGACCGGAGCCTTTAAGTTTAAGGCCACAAAAGTCGGAAAGGACACGGCCCTTGCCCAGATTATCAAGATGGTGCAGGAGGCACAGGGCTCCAAGGCCCCCATACAGAAACTGGCCGATACAGTCAGTGGATATTTTGTGCCCGCTGTTATGGTCATAGCAGTAACGAGTTTTGTTTTGTGGTATGACCTTGGGCCCGAACCGCGCATCATCCTGGCATTGCTCGGAGCTGTGACTACATTGATAGTGGCATGTCCATGCGCACTCGGTCTTGCAACACCGACTTCGTTGATGATAGGGGTCGGAAAGGCCGCAGAAAACGGAATCCTGATAAGAAACGGTGAGGCCATACAGGTTGCATCCGCACTTGACACCGTGGTACTCGACAAGACAGGCACTATAACTATCGGAAAGCCTGCCCTGACGGATGTAATAGTTACCGGCGAAGGCAACGAGATGGACGTTGTCAGGTTTGCAGCAGCCCTTGAGAAGAATTCCGAGCACCCACTGGCAGAGGCAATACTGCAGGGGGCCAAGTCCCGGGACATTGTCCCCTCTGATCCGGAGGATTTCAAGGCCATACCCGGACACGGGGTAGAAGGCATTGTTGACGGGCACCGGATAAACCTTGGCAACAGAAAACTCATGGACAGGATTGGGGCCGACCTCGGTCTTCTTGAAAAGGATTCACATACGCTTGCCGATGAAGGAAAAACCCCGATATTCATCTCCATTGACGGCAAGGCTGCCGGAGTCATAGCGGTCTCAGACCCTCTGAAGGAAGATTCCATTGAGGCGATACAGGGCTTGAAGGGGCTGGGTGTGGAAGTGGTCATGATAACAGGTGACA
This sequence comes from bacterium BMS3Bbin07, assembly GCA_002898135.1. Lineage (GTDB taxonomy): Bacteria > Nitrospirota > Thermodesulfovibrionia > Thermodesulfovibrionales > JdFR-85 > BMS3Bbin07. Next base: position 729 of record BDTQ01000252.1, on the reverse strand, counting down.
ACAGGAGGACTGCAGAGGCTATAGCAAAGAGGGTAGGGATTGATAGGGTGCTTGCAGAAGTCCTGCCGGAAGACAAGGCAAGGGAGGTACAGAAACTGCAGCTGGAGGGCAGAAAGGTTGCCTTTGTGGGTGACGGGATCAATGATGCCCCGGCACTTGCCCGTGCGGATGTGGGAATGGCAATCGGTACCGGCACGGATGTGGCGATAGAGGCATCAGACATAACCCTTATCAAGGGGTCACTGCTCGGAATACAGGCGGCATTCAGTATATCAAAGGCCACGATGAAGAACGTGAGGGAAAACCTCTTCGGTGCCTTTTTCTACAATACAGCGCTCATTCCTGTAGCTGCGGGTATTCTTTACCCCATATGGGGTATTACCATGAACCCCATCCTTGCAGGTGCAGCCATGGCCATGAGCTCTCTGACTGTTGTGAGTAATGCAAACAGACTCAGATTTTTGAAGGTGAGGTGAGAGATGGATAAAATAATCGTGACAGCAGCAGGTATTTTCACCATAGGATGGGTCATCTGGTTCTTTCTGTTTTCCAAAAAGAAGGAGTACAGGGCTGCAGTATCATCAGGTGTTCAGGAAGTAATCATAAAAGTGATAGGAGGATACACCCCGGACCTGATAGTCGCAAAGGCAGGAAAACCCCTTAGACTCCCCTTTCCGAGGAAGGACGCTGCATCCTGTACGGAGATGGTTCACTTTGGCGCACTTAACA
>BDTQ01000251.1 GCA_002898135.1 bacterium BMS3Bbin07 | reverse complement strand
ATAGAGGCATATACCATGGCTGACAGGATAATCGTCTATTCCGGCGGCAGGGTGAGGCAGGCGGGACCGCCCCGTGAGGTCTTTGGCAACCCGGCTTGCCCTGATGTGGAGATGCTCGTCAATATGGCCGGAACAGCAAGTCTTCCGCTCTGTGCAGATTTGCATATGAACTGAGAGTCTCCGAACTCAGATATATCCCCGCAGTTTTTCATTGAAGATATGCCGGGGCCACACTTTCCATGGTATAATAATCTGGATCCGGCGATAAGAGGTTTTAAAGAGAGTGCCCCGCTGTTTTATCGCTGGACCCGGAAATAAGCAAGGCAAAAAACAGAAAGGGAGAATATCATGAGTTCTGCTGCAAATTCATCTCCATCTTTCAGGAAGCTGAGGGGAAGTATCCCAAGGAAAAAAGGCTCTGCCCGCAGGGTAATGGAACTGGCGGTTTCAAAACATACAACTGGAGTAGACAAGTGAAGAGACACTTTGTTGATATGAACATATTCATCAGTTATATACATGGGAAAACCGCTTACTGATACGGAGATAGATAGGTACCGCAGGCAGTTGATGCTTCAGGGGTTTACCTTGCAGCACCAGCAGAGACTGAAGGCATCGACTGCCCTGATAGCCGGCATAGGCGGCCTTGGCGGTACTGCCGCCGTGTATCTTGCTGTTGCAGGTATAGGGAAGATGGTCTTTGCCCATTCAGGGAACCTGACACTGTCGAATATGAACAGGCAGATATTGATGAGGCATGAGTGGATAGGCAGAAGCCGGGTTGTAGAGGCGAAGCGGAGGATTGAGGAGATAAATCCGGATGTGGGAGTTGAAGTATTTGACGAAAGGACAACCGGAGATAACGCCGGAAGGCTCCTTGACGGTGTGGATATAGCCCTTTCTGCCCGGCCGACATTCCATGAGCGGAGGGCCCTGAATGCAGCATGCGTTAAAAAGGATATCCCGATGATCGAGGCAGCCATGAACGGGATGGATGGATATCTCTTTAATGTCATTGCCGGCAAGACGCCGTGCCTTAACTGCCTTTATCCGGATGATGACCCGGAGTGGGAAGAGCTTGGCTTTCCGGTGCTGGGGGCTGTATCAGGTATACTTGGCTGCCTTATGAGCATAGAGGCGATAAAGCTTCTGACAGGTTATGGAAGGCCCCTGCTTTCCCGGATGCTCCTCTTTAATACATTTGACATGGATTTCAGGAAGCTCAGGATTTATAGGGACGAGGGGTGCGCGGTCTGTGGGGCCAGCGCTTGAATCGATCCACTAACTCTCTGTATTCTTCAAGGGGAAGGACCTGGTAGCCGTAGCAGCGAGGGCAAGGGAGACGGACACAGAATTTTCACTCATTCTCGTCCCGGCGTCATGCCGGGGCTCCGATCCCGAAGTACTTCGCATCACCATCCGGGTGATTCAAAAGTGATAATTAAACCCGTTCAAACTCTGTATCCGTCTCCCTTGCCTAAAGTTAACAGGTTTTCTCTCGGCAATGCTGGTGGAGGAGAAAAATCGCACTGTTATCGGGTATAATTTATAATTCTTCAGGAAATGGGCTGAATGAAGAAGCAACAAGCAAGATGGAATTAAAAGACTCGTTTTATAATCTCTGTGTCTCTGTGCCTCTGTGGTTAATACAACCACAGACAATCTGAAGACAATCTGAATATCCGGAGGGGAAATGACAGCACGGCAGATACTTCGTAAGGGGCTTATTAAAAGACTCACTTCTGTATACCTATCCTTGTTTATCTTCCTCATCTGCCTCCCGCTTGTTGCATCGGCTGAGGTCAGGGAGTATCGCCTTGACAACGGTCTCAAGGTTCTGATTGCAGAGGACCACAAGGCCCCGGTTGCCACCTTTCAGATATGGTACAGGGTCGGCTCAAGGAATGAACCTGCCGGAAAGACCGGAATAAGTCATCTGCTTGAGCATATGATGTTTAAAGGGACTCCCGAGTATGGCTCAAAAGTCTTCTCCCGCCTTGTTCAGAAAAACGGCGGCATTGACAATGCCTATACCACAAAGGATTATACGGCGTATTTCCAGATCCTCGCCTCAGACCGCATTGACCTCTCCGTCAGGCTTGAATCAGACAGGATGGAGAACCTGATCCTTGCGCCTGATGATGTCAGGGATGAACGGAGCGTGGTTATGGAGGAGCGGAGGATGCGGTATGAGGACGATCCGCAGAGTTCACTTTATGAAGAAGTGGTGGCAACGGCCATTAAGGTCCATCCGTATCATCACCCTGTAATAGGCTGGATGTCTGAGCTTGCCTCTATCGGGCGGCAGGACCTGCTCCAATATTACAGGAAGTTTTACTCCCCGAACAACGCAGTCATTATTGTTACCGGGGATGTGAATGCCGATGAGTTGATTGAAAAGATAAGGGAAAGGTTCGGCAGGATTCCGGAAGGCCCCCCAAGGGAGCCCGTTACGTCAAAGGAGCCGCCTCAGAAAGGCCAGAAGAGGGTCTACCTCAAAAAAGAGGCAAGGCTTCCTTATATAGTAACTGCTTACCATGTGCCGGGTTTTCCCCAGGAGGACAGCGCTGCCCTTGACGTGCTAAGCTCCATACTATCCGGAAAGAGCGGGAGGCTCTATAAAAACCTTGTCAGGGACAGGAAGGTCGCCCTTAATGCCTACGCATCTTACGGTGGTCTGTATATGGATCCCTTCCTCTTCTTTTTTGGCGGGACTGCACCTCCTGGAAAAGATATAGATGCCCTTGAGCAGGCATTTTATGAAGAGATTGACAGGTTAAAAAATACGCTGCCTTCGGAGAGGGAGGTTCAGAAGGCAAGGAACCAGGTTGAGGCATCGTTCATTATGGGGCAGGATTCCATATCCTTTCAGGCGCGGGTGCTCGGGATGTTTGAGATGCTGGGAGACTGGAAGTTGAAAGACCGTTATCTCAAGACGATACGGGAGGTAACTCCGGAGGATGTGCAGGAGGTTGCGAAGAAGTATTTTACTGAAGAGAACCGGACGGTGGGGATACTTATACCGGAGGGTGGTTGATGGTTATTTGCTTGATTCGTCTTACGAAAGGGCATCGATGTGTTCACTAATTAACTCGCCAGATTATAGTAACATGATACAATTACGTTATTATTTCAGGTTCACTTTTTAAATGAATCTATGCTGCTTATTAAGTCAGTGAAACGATTTAAAGGTGGCGAAAATTTGCTCACACATCGATACCCTTTCGTAATGAGGGTTAATCTAACAAAACGATATAATTGCAGGAGCAGAATATGAAGAGTGATGGAAGCATATTTTCAGGATTAAACGTCGTAATACGCTGGGTGCAATCTTTAAATTCGTCAATAGTCAATCGTCAATCATCAATCCTGCGTCAATCGTCAATCCTGAAGCTGGCGATTATTGCCGTCATACTCCTTCTTGGCTGTACACAGGTGTGGGCCATTGAGGCAAGAAGGGAGGTGCGGCCTAATGGCCTTGTGCTCCTGCATGCAGAGAAGAACAACCTGCCCATAGTCAAGGTGACCCTCCTCATCAAGGCATCTCCCTCTGACGAGCCCCCGGAAAAGGCAGGGCTTGCCAATCTTGTAGCAGAACTCCTGCCGGAGGGTACGAAGACGAGGACTTCAGAGCAGATAAGCGAGGAGATAGAGTTTATCGGCGGGGACCTTGACACATCTGTTGACAGGGATTACACCGCTATTACGCTCTCTGTGCTCAAAAAGGATATTGAAGAGGGTTTTAAGCTCCTCTCGGATATACTCCTGAACCCGGTATTCCCTGAGGACGAGATCAGGAGAGAGAAGGATTTGATAAAGGGCTCCCTGAAACAGAGTGAGGAAGCCCCGGAGTTTGTTGCCGAAAGAGAGTTCAGAAAGGCAGTTTACGGCCCTCACCCATATGGAAGACTGATTGAGGGAAGCCCGGACACCATAGATGCCATCAGCAGGGAGGACCTGCTCTGGTTTTACCGTGCCTTTTACAGGCCGAACAATGCAATACTCTCCATTGTGGGAGACATATCCTATAAAGAGGTTGCCGGGTTGCTTCGGGGGTACCTCTCCGGATGGCAGGCGGGTGGCATCCCACGGGTGGATATTCCCCCAATCCCTGAACTGAAAGAAAAGGTTGTGGTTACCGTTGACCGCTCCCTTACACAGGCCAATATACTACTTGGACATCTCGGTATAAAGAGGTCCAATCCTGACTATTATGCGGTTTCAGTAATGAACTACATCCTCGGCGGCGGCGGGTTTGCTTCAAGGCTCATGAACCGTATAAGGGACGATATGGGTCTGGCCTATGACGTGTACAGCACGTTTGACACTGATATGGACAGGGGTGTTTTCGAGGTTGGGGTTCAGACAAAAAACGAGGCGGCAAAGACTGTAATAGATGTGGTAATTGAGGAGATAAAAAGGATTCAGAAAGAGCCTGTCTCGGATGAGGAGCTGAGGGATGCAAAGGCATACCTTACAGGGAGTTTTCCGAGAAGGCTTGATACAATGGGAAAGATAGCAAGCTTCCTCACCCTTACCGAGTTCTATCAGCTCGGAATTGATTATGACAAGCTGTACCCCGGGTATATAAAACTGGTTACAAAGGAAGACGTCCAGAGGGTCGCCGCAAAATACCTTGATCCTGAAAAATATGTCCTTGTAGTCGTTGCAGACCTGAAGAAGGCGGGATTTTAGCAGCGGGCAAAAAAGAAACCCCTTCCGGGGTTTTTTAAAGAGAAATTTATGGTAGGCACGGACGGTTTCGAACCGTCGACCTCTAC
>BDTQ01000250.1 GCA_002898135.1 bacterium BMS3Bbin07 | reverse complement strand
CCTTTATCCCCTCTTCTGCATTCATAAGCCTCTTTTTCCCCTCATAAAAGAAAGGCTTCGTGATTACCGCCACTGTAAGTGCACCGAGTTCCCTGGCAATAGAGGCAACCACGGAAGAGGCGCCGGTTCCTGTCCCCCCTCCCATTCCGGCAGTGATAAAGACCATGTCTGAGCCCTGAAGTCTCTCCGCAATTGCATCGTAGTCATGAAGCGCGGCCTGACGTCCGATTTCAGGGTTTGAACCTGCACCAAGCCCCCTTGTCAGGTCCGCACCTATCTGAATCTTCTGTGGGGCCAGTGACGTTTCAAGTACCTGGAGGTCTGTATTGATTGCAATAAAATCAATGCCTTTAAGATTGGCTGCAATCATGTTATTTACTGCGTTTCCACCAGCCCCCCCTACTCCGATTACCCTGATCTTTGCTGTCTGCTCCATCAGCTCTTCGATCTCAAACATGAAAACCTCCTTTCATTAAATAAATATATCAATAATATCCTCATCCTCTGCTATCACCTTCTCAAAAAACCCCTCACCCATCCCTTCATCTTCTTCAGGATATTCCCAAAGAGGTCCCCGTAATTAATCGGGGGCACTTCAGTCTCGGAACCATAAATCAAAAGCCCCACACCAGTGGAGTACATTGGATCAGAGACAATATTCTTGACTCCCCCAACATTTACAGGCATACCCACCCTTATCGGCAGTCCCAGCATCGCCTCTGCCATCCTGTCGAGGCCTGAAAGCTGCGAACCTCCTCCTGTCAGGACAATCCCGTAGGAGACCTCATCATATGCCCCTGCCTTCCTGAGTTCAACCTTCACAAGATCTATTACCTCTTCACACCTTGGCTGAATTATCTCGGTGATATAACTCCTTGGTATGGTCTTTTCATCCCTTCCGGCAACCATTATCCTTACACCTTCCGCTTTATCCTCATGCCCAGCCATTGCCATGCCGTAGAGCTTCTTGACCCTCTCAGCCTCCTGGACAGGAAGTCTCAAACCTATAGCAAGGTCATTTGTAAAATGATTTCCGCCCACTGCAATAACAGACGTATGGGAAAGGACACCATTCTTGTAAAAGGCGATATCCGTTGTCCCGCCCCCGATATCCACAAGCACTACACCCTGGCTCTTTTCGTCGTCCGTCAATGTTGAGAGCGCTGATGCCAGTGGTTCAAGGACTATATCAATGACCTGCAATCCCGCCTTCTCACAGCACCTTATAAGGTTCTGTACTGCCGAGACAGAACCGGTCACAATCTGCACCCTTGCCTCAAGCCTGACACCGGACATACCCACAGGGTTCATTATCCCGTCCTGCCCGTCAACCACGTACTCTACGGGAATAACATGGAGCACTTCCCTGTCGAGCGGCACATACACTGCCTTTGCAGCTTCAAGCGCCCTGTCAACATCCCCCCTGGTCACCTCCCTGCTCCTTATGCCAACAGCCCCGTAGCTCTCAAAACTCTTTATATGACCGCCTGCTATCCCGACACAGACGGAATTAATCTCAACTCCTGCAGCCCTCTCAGCATCCTTCACGGCATTTATGATTGACTCAACCGTTGTCTCGATATTTACAACCATGCCCTTCCTCAACCCTTTTGAAGGTGAAGCGCCAAGGGCAAGAATATTCATCTTTCCCTCAACAGCCTGACCAACAATGGCACAAATCTTTGTTGTGCCTACATCAAGTCCGGCTACGATCGGTCCCTTCTCCATCTATCCTCTCCCCTTTGCCGCTCTCACTATAACCCTCCTGGAAAACCTGAGGTCCACATAACCGGCAGGTATCCCTCTTCTGACAATCTCATCTTCCAGCTGTACAAGCCTTGCCAGCTTCCTGCGGTAATCCCCCTTGCCGATCTTGACTGTCAGGTCTCCGATCTTCAAGGTCATCTCTTCCGGCGTCTTTGCAATAATCTCTATCTCTTCATCCGAAAAAAAGGCATCCTCCCTGACAATCCCTGCAACTTTCAGCGCCTCTTTAAGGAGGGATTTTCTTGTGGAATCCATTTTTATCACAGGCAGAAAGGCAATAGTCTGACTCAGTTCTTCAAGGACCTCGCCCCCTCTGCTTACAATATACAGGCGCCCTTTTCTCTTCAGCAGGGCAAGGGGTTCCGCCTCCTTTACTTTTAATATCAGCGTATGGGGAAGCTCCTTCCTGATAACCACATCCCTGATCCAGGGCGATTTAAGCACCCGCTCGCTCAGTTCCCTGCTGCTTATCCTCAGCATACTCTCTCCCTGTCCTATTTTCATCAGGGAGATGACCTCTTTATCAGAGAGGTGTTTGTTCCCCGTTACTTCTATCCGGTTAATCCTCATGATGTCTGCTGTCTTTCCATACAGATAAATCCCTGCCAGGCCAACAAACCCTGTCAGGGCAATGAAGAGGATGGACTTTAAAAAGAGGGGATGCAAAAAAAACCTTGAAAAAAGTTTCCTCTCCTTTTTTATCCTGTTACTCTTTTTCTTGAGTCCACGGCTCATTTCTCTCCTCTTCTGTTCAGGGCATCCAGGATGATCGCCTCTATGAGTGAGGAAAAATCATACCCGGCAAGCGCTGCTATCTTCGGCAGGAGCGATGTCTCCGTCATTCCCGGAATGGTGTTGACTTCAAGCAGACAGGGCAAATCCGATCCATCCACTATCAGGTCAACCCTTGAGGCACCCCTGCATCCCAGGGCCTCATGCGCCCTGAATGAAATATCCCTTACCCTTTCCATTGTCTCCTCGTCTATCTCC
>BDTQ01000249.1 GCA_002898135.1 bacterium BMS3Bbin07 | reverse complement strand
CTTTTATTTTTTTATCTGCATTTTTGGTTGGTTTCCCTAAAGCTGCCTTTGCATCCTGCAGATCTTTTTTGGTGGCAGACAGGTCTCCGGCCATATAGTCCCTGCTGGCTTTCCAGAGACTTTTCTTTGCCTTTGTTAACGGGGTGTTGATGTCAATAGCCACGAACTGTACCCCATCCTCTGCTGCCTTTAATTCCTCCGCTGCCTTTTTAGGCTCATTCCTGGCCAGAAAGCCCTGGGCATCTATAATATGCGTTTCAGTATAAGAGAGCGGCAGGTCAACCTCGCTATAGACTAAGGACTCATCAGCCAGTTCAAGCTCCTCTTTGGCGCCCTTACTGTTTCCCTTCTTCAGATGTGCCCTGACCCTGTTTATATGTTCCCTGGCCTTACTCACCGGAACAATATCTGCTATTTCATCCAGAGAGGCATAGATTGGGACCAGGTCCGGGATAACGGCTTCCGTGTCCTCATAGGAGAGGTGTTTTTTTGCCACCCAGATGTGGTCTTTTACCCTGGCTGTCGGCAGGGTTGCCCTTATGATATCAATCAGGGTCAGGGCCTGTTTCAGCTCTCCCCTGGCATGACTCAGGTCCTTTTCGTGGATATCCGCCCGGGCCTGCGCTATGTGTCGCAGCACCTTTAGCGCTGAAGATGAGATGATTGATTCTTCGCCGGCAGTAAGGGTTCTGGCCGGACTGACTGTAACCTTTTCCTGGATAACCTGTGCGAATACAGTGCCTGAGGTTATCGGGCTTAACATTAAGATACCTGCTGCCAGAAATACCAGGATTCTCTTTTGCATGTTGAATTCCTCCTTTTATGTTCTCCGGCCTCAACCGGGTCTTCTAAATATCAGCCTTTCTCCTGTCTATACTGCCGGCAATCGTCAGCCATGGTGAACCGCTGTCTCGATTGCGCCTGTTGCCTCTAAAGTTTTGCGGGCATGTTCGACCTCTTCATTCGTGCCGTGAGCTATCAACAGGAACTTGTTGGCCTTGAGAGATTTCTCATATTTAAGGATACTGTCCCTGGGAATCCCGATACTGTATAATGCTGCTCCAAGGGCGCTAAGCCCGCCCAGCATCACAGCGCTTTCAAGTGCGCTGACAATCCATGCTACCAGGGGACCACCTGCAACCACAGGCCCGATACCTGGAATAAAGAAGAATGCAGATCCGAACAGGAGTCCCCATAATCCTCCCCAGAACGCCCCCAGTTTGCCCCAGTACTTAACACGGTCTCCCGTATTGTAATAGCCTACCACATGTTCTTCAGCGTGATAGTCCTTGCCGACAATGGACAGTTTCTTCATGTCAAACCCGGACTTCTGTAATTCCCTTACCGCCTCTTCTGCCTCAGTGTGAGTGTTGAAAATAGACACCACTGAATTTTGTGTTTCAGACATCTTCTGCCTCCTTGAAATTCTATTACTGGTCTTCTGACCAACTGATTAAAATGATACCCCCTTATGCCGGGTTCTTTCTGCTACTTAAGTTACACAAACAATACGCTTTCCCCAAGGCTGGAGATAAAAAGGCTAAATCAGGGAAGGGAAGCTGCATAATGGAGCCTGAACTGTTCAGTTTTTGCAGTATATTATTAAACCGGCAGATAAAAGCAGAGTTTTTAAAAGGAACACACCCCTTAATCCCCTCTTGATAGAGGGGAAAACAGGAAGCATGTACTCTCCCCTCTATCAAGAGGGGGCAGGGGGTGTGTAAAGAACGAGGTTTCATCTGGTTAAGTTTTTGATAATGCAGACGAACATGTCTCCCTGAATAATTGCCGGATTAATAACCCGGACCGTCCTGATGGAGAGCGGAATTTTACAGAGGGTCGCCGGACATGGGATGATAAATGCCGGGGTTAGGCAGCTGATTGGAATCTTATTTTTTTACTGTCTTTAATCCCAGGCGGGATTCTATTTTTTCCACCAGTGCGTGCAGGTCCTTTATCTCCAGACTGCCTCTTCGGGCGATAATGGTTCCTTCCTCCCTGAGTTTTTGCAGATACCTGTTGACAACTGCACGGACTGATCCAATCATGCCGGCTAAATCTTCATTGGATAGATCGTGTATCAGCCTCAACCGGGGATGAGGATTGCCTGGAACTGCATGCTGAAGAAAGAGTTTTACTAACCTGGTGCCTGTATCGTGGAGTGCCAGATCAGAGGCGAGATTTGTGAGTTGCCGGATCAGTTTGCCGATGTAGGGAAGAAATTCCCTGTTAAAGGATGGATGCTCTTCAATCCACTTGTGGATGGTATTAAAGGGTGCAGTGAGGACCTCGATGTTGTCCATGGCAATTATCGATACGTTGTGCTTTTTTCCGTCAAGAAGGGAAATAACATCAAAACCATCTCCAGCCCCGAGAAGAAAGATGGTAAACTCTTTTCCCGTGTCAGGATTGACCCTTGTCATTTTTACCCTGCCGGAAATAATGACATAGAATCTCCGGATGGTCTGCTCCGGGTGCATTACAATCGATTTTTTCGGCCAGGTCTCCCGCTGGAATGACAGCAGCATCTCCTGAATAACGGCTTCATCAAGCCTGCCGAATAACTCCGATTGACTCAACGCCGTCAGGGTATGGTCATAAAAGGGGGAATCAGGTTTCATACGGCAATCTCCTTTTCTTCGAACAAGCCACTGACGGACCTGTTAGGAATATCTTTATTGCAGGGGCCGGTTTCTGAAGGATCCTTTATATTGGTTGTTAAAAAAAATACACCGTACGGGGGCACTTTTCCTTCAAACGCCTTGCAACTGATCAGGTCAAAATTCCCTTGATATTCAGGCAGGAAGATAATATCTTTACTCACGTTTATCACCACCCGAACCGCCTTGCCCCTGTACTGTCTCACAATGGTCAGTAACCTCTTGTCAATATTGAGTACCTCTCTGGTACCGGCTGGGTGAAATGAGGATATTTTTTTTCGCACATTAAGCAGGTGTAAATATCCGCTGAAGACCTGGTGTCGGAGTGAACGAACGTCCGACAGGGTCCTGTCGATAACATCAACAGGTATCTTTTCACGATTAATCATACGCTTTATGCCCGTCTCCCTTACCCCCCTGTAATAGTTCCTGGAGCCTAATAAACTGTGTATGTAGATGCCGGGAACCCCTTTCAGCGCGAGCATAACAGCCTGCGATGCAATAAACCTCTTGACTGCAAGCGGATCACTTGCCTGACCAGGGTCATTAACGGCATCGAAATAGCTGATGTTAAGCTCATATGGCACTTCCTTGCCGTCTTTCAGCTCATATGATATCAAACCGCCGTGTGCCTTTGCCATTTCTACGAGGGTTAATAGTTCTTTGTCGTCAAGTATGCCCCTTGCTCCTGACAGCCCTATGCCGTCATGAGATGCAAGAAAGTCAAAAAAGAGAAGGTCCTGCCTGGTTTTGTTGGTCTCTTCCTGTATATGTCCGGTATCATGCCGTGCAAAGGCATCCAGCACAAGCGGGGGGAGGGAAAACTGATACACCATATTTGCCTCGTGTCCTTCACCAAAATAGGATATATTGTCCTTATACGGAAAGTTAGCCTCTGTCAGGATGAGTGCGTAGGGTGCAACGTACTCCAGTATTCTTCGCAGGAGTTTAACAATTTGATGTGTTTTTGACAGGTTTACGCATCTGGTATGCGCTTCTTTCCATATATAACCGACGGCATCCAGACGTATAATTTCAGCCCCCTGAGAGAGGTAAAACAGGAACACATCAACTATCTCCAGAAGAACCTCAGGGTTTTTATAGTTGAGGTCTACCTGATCTGCACTAAAGGTGGTCCACACATACTTTTTACCCATGGCCGTATTAAATCCGGTAAACAAAGGTGTCTCCCGGGGCCGGAAGACCTCCGGCATTTCTGTTTTGTTGTCGCTCACGATAAAATAATCCCTGTATCGCTTGTCACCCTCCAGAAATCCCTTGAACCACGACGATTTGCTTGATACATGGTTCATAACCAGGTCGACCATCAAACGGTAGTCCTGCGCAATTTCCCGGATATGCTCCCATGTTCCGAAACGGGGATCCACCTCTTTGTAATTTATGACCGCATATCCCCCGTCTGAACTGCTGGGGAAAAAGGATACTATGTGAACGCCGGTCACGGCATCCCTTACATGTTTTCTTAAGAAACGGTGAAGGGTCGAAAGGGGTTTTTCATCGGTCGAGTATATCGTATCGGGATAGGTAATGAGGATGGCATCTTTTTCATTCAACACAACATGGTTGTTGTATTTTCTCCTTTTCTCAACAATTACCTCACTCTCTCCATATGCGTCCATCAGGGTTTTCAGGCTGGCTGAGAGTTCATGAGCCTCTTCTTTTGAATATATGATTCTTAAAATATCCTTTATATGTTTCAGTATCGATATCCGGGACATACGGTTCAGGTAATCAGATTTTGCGGATTACCGTTGAAATACACCTTGAGGTTTTCAGCGGTTGTTATCAGGATGCGGTCCCTGGCCTCTCTTGTATTAAATGCGTTATGGGGCGTAAGGATAGCACGCTCCGAACGCATGATGGAAAAACTCTCCATGGCCTCCCTCAGCGGGATGGCAGCCAGTTCATCGCGTTTGAGAAATTCCTCTTCAATCCATACCTCTTCACCCTCAAAGGTATCCAGTGCCGCCCCACCGAGCCGTCCTTCACGCAGGGCGGTTGATACCGCTTTGGTATCAACCACCTTCCCCCGTGAAGTATTTAAAAGCAGCGCCGTGGGTTTTACCCGCCGCAGTCTCTCCGCATTAATAAGGTGATGAGTGGACGGCAGATACGGCACATGCAGGCTGATGACGTCGGCCTGCTGCAATACATCATCAAGGCCCGCAAATATCACCCCGAATTTTTCGCTTAGAGCCTTATCCGGCCTCAGATCATATGCAATGACCTTCATCCCAAAGGCCCACCCAAGCCTTGCCATGTGGGCGCCGATACGGCCGGTGCCGACGAGACCGAGGGTCTTCCCCTTGATATCCGTACCCATGAGACCTGCACGGCTGAAGATTCCCCTCTCTACCCGTTCAAACGTTGGTTTCAATTTGCGGGCCAGGGCTATGATCAGACCTAAGGCGTACTCTGCCACTGTATTGTCGCCGTAAGAGGGGACATTGGATACCGTAATATTGCGGGCCTTACAACCATCCATATCAATATGGTCAAAGCCGGTGGACATGGTGGCAATCGTCTTTAGCCGGGGCAGCAGGCCGAGCACATCCTGTGTAATCCTGGATTGGATGAAGATCCCAATCCCTTCGGCGTCTTTTGCGCCATTGGCGGTCTGTATATCCAGGGATTTCCGGTAAAAACTCAACTCATATGTATCTTCTTTGCCAAAAGCCCGGGAAAGAGTGTTTTGTTCCTTCTCATCCACATCAAAAAAGGCAACGTTCGTCATGGCAGCTCCTCCTTTAAATCAATCTACAACTGCTCCTTCCCCGCGATATAGGCCGCCAGTTCAAGTAATCGTCTTGAATACCCGTATTCATTGTCGTACCAGACCAGCACCTTGGCGACCCTGTCCACAATAACCCTGGTAGATGGGGCATCCACGATTCCGGAGTGTGGATTACTGATAATATCTGCCGACACGATCTCATCGTCATTATAGTCCAGTATCCCCTTAAGCTCTCCATTGGCTGCATTTTTCAGGGCGGCATTTACCGTCTCTACCGAGACATCCTTTTTCAGGTGCGCCACTATGTCCGTTATTGCGCCATCCGGGATTGGCGCCCACACCGCAATGGCATCCATCTTGCCTTTCAGTTCCGGGATAACCAGGGCGGTGGCCTTTGCCGCTCCGGTTGAAGTAGGTATCAGGGAAGTTGCC
>BDTQ01000248.1 GCA_002898135.1 bacterium BMS3Bbin07 | reverse complement strand
GGCATGAGGTTAAGGGCACCATTGTCCTGCCGGAAGAGATGGATGGTAACCCTGCCGCAACCCTACCTGTAAGCAAGCTCAAGAGAGTCTGTTAATCTCGGGCTGTCCTTGATTACTGCCCTGTCAACAACCACTGCCAGTTTGCCGGTTACAGTTTGCGAGTCGCGGATTGCGGGTTTTTGAACATCGGAATCAGACCCTTTTACTCCCAACTCTACTATCTCATCGCCGTTCCATATGCGCGAAAAGCCTTTTTTCAATAGTTCTTCCGGGGGGGCGGATGTCTCAAATGTTATCATTACCCTTTCATTGTTGTAATGTCCCAGGAGTTCCGTGATGATCTCGTCAACGCTCCACCGCCTTATCTCCTTACCGCACTCTGGACAGTAGGGCCTTGCAATCCTTGCATAGAGAAGACGGAAGAGGTCGTAAATCTCGGTAAGGGTTCCCACTGTTGAACGGGCCCCTTTAACAGGGTTCTTCTGCTCAAGGGCGATTGCAGGCCTTATGTTCCGGATGGAATCAACGTCCGGGCGGTCAAGCTTTTCAAGGAAGAGTCTTGCATAGGTGGAGAGTGACTCAATAAACCTCCACTGCCCCTCGGCAAAGATGGTATCAAATGCAAGCGAGGACTTTCCTGAACCTGAAAGACCAGTTACTGCTATGATGCTGTTATGAGGAAGGCGGAGGGAAATATTTCTGAGATTGTTCTGCCGGGCCCCTTCTATTATCAGGTAACGCATGTATTTATTTTCTGTTGTTTTTTTCTATTGCCCTGTTGGGCTGTTTTATTATAAAAGTTCATCAATCTTTTTTCTGATCTCAGGGGAATTCCAGTCATATTCGCCAAGGAATTTCTCGACTATCTTGCCCTTTTTGTCAATCAGAAATGTTGTGGGAATCGAAAAGACATTGTATTTACGCGATACCTTGATGCTTGAGTCGTGAAGTACAACAAACGAGACAGGATGCTTCCTGATAAACTTTTTGATGGTTGACAACGACCTGTCGGTTGACACGGCTATAATCTCGAAGTTCTTATCAGCATATGCCTTCCTCAGATTGTTTAACTTTGGAATTTCTGAAATGCAGGGGGGGCACCAGGTGGCCCAGAAGTTCAGAAGTATCACCTTGCCGCGGAAATCCATAAGGCTTACCTCTTGTCCTTTCAGGTCTTTGAGGCTGAAGGGTGACGCCTCCCTGCCGATCATCTCGTCTATGGCCCAGGGGTTCGCAAATCCCTTGACAGAGAGAGTTAACAGAAAAAATATCACTATAGCAGTAGTTCTGATTACCTGCTGTCTCATTATCTCCTCCTTAATATATAAAAAGACAAATCCAGCTTCCCAATTCCTCACCTCTCCAACTCTCCATAACTCCAATCCTCCGGGTCTTTTCCCCTCCAATCCTCCAGGTTTCCCTGATAGCAGTGAGAACATGGTGCCGGAGGCGGGATTCGAACCCGCACGGGCCGAAGCCCAGTGGATTTTGAGTCCACCGCGTCTGCCATTCCACCACTCCGGCATATTGCTCATTTATCATTTAGAATCCAGTTTCAGTGACCGGAGTCCGATGAGTTGGGTATCGAATAATCTAACCTGTTCTCATCCCCACTGCCTGGACCATGTTTATAAAGTTTTCCACGGAACGGTCATAACTCCTTTCGTAGGACTCATGAAAGAAACAGGCCGGTAACTCTCCATTCCGTCTGTGGTAAACGAGGCACTCACAGCACTTTCCCTTTCTTGAGCATGATCCATATGAGCAGTTGCATTTTTTTAAATTAGCTGTCTTGATACATTCCATGATGCACACCCCTTTAAAAAATTACCTCTATTATACAAAAAATCATGATTCTTTCGTAAAGAAGTTTAAAAACAGTATAGTGTTTTTAAGTCCCCCCCTGTTCCTCCTTGGACAAAGTTTGTGAAAAGATTATATTATTAAGTATGGCCACAAATAGACACAAACTGATAACCCTGAATGAACTGACGAAAAAGATACTCTCTTACTCCCCTGATGCGGATATCGCCCTGCTCAGGAAGGCCTATTATTTTTCACACGAGGCGCATTGCAGCCAGACAAGAAAAGAGGGCAGTCCTTACATAGGACACCCCCTATCGGTTGCATTAATGCTTGCAGACATGCATCTGGATGTAATGACAATCATTGCAGGTCTTCTTCATGATACGGTAGAGGATACCGAGACAAATCTGCATGACATCAAGGAAATATTTGGTGAAGAGGTTGCCTTCCTGGTAGGTTCTTTGACAAAGCTTGCCAAGATACAGTTTCAGACGAGAGAGGATGCACAGGCAGAGAACTTCAGGAGGATGTTCCTTGCCATGGCAGAGGATATAAGGGTGATTCTCATAAAGTTTGCCGACAGGTTACATAATATCAAGACCCTCCAGCACCTTCCACCCGGCAGACAGAAAAGAATCGCACAGGAGACTATTGATATTTATGCACCCCTTGCCAACAGGCTGGGTATCGGCTGGATGAGGATTGAGTTTGAGGACATGAGTTTTAAATACCTGATGCCGGATATATACAGGGATCTCCTCAAAAAAGTGGCAAAGAGACGGGAGGCACAGGAAGGCTATATCAATGAGGTAGCAAAGCAGATAGAGGAGAAGTTGAAAGAGTATAGTATTCCTGCTGAAGTAACCGGCAGGGTCAAACACCTCTATGGTATCTACAGGAAGATGCAGATACAGAGAATCCCCTTTGAGCAATTATATGATGTGCTGGGATTAAGGATAATTACAGACACCAAAAACCATTGCTATGAGATACTGGGAATAATTCACTCACTCTGGACCCCGATCCCCGGCAGGTTTAAGGATTATATAGCACTTCCCAAGTCAAATATGTACCAGTCCCTGCATACCTCGGTAATCGGGCCCAAAGGCGAGAGGGTTGAGTTTCAGATCAGGACCCGGGAGATGCACAGGATAGCTGAAGAGGGTATAGCAGCCCACTGGATGTACAAGGAAGAGGGAAGGGTACTGCAGAAGGATGCAAAATACATCAAGTGGCTGAGGGAGTTGATCCAGTCTCAAAAAGACCTCAGTGATGCAAAGGAGTTCCTTGATGTTGTCAAGGGCGAGGTTGTGCCCGAGGTAGTCTATGTATTTACCCCCGGAGGTGAAATAAAGGAGCTCCCAGCGGGATCGACCCCTGTGGATTTTGCCTATGGCATTCACACGGAGGTTGGTCATAAGTGTGTAGGGGCAAAGATTAATGGAAGGATAGTGCCGTTGAGGTATCAGTTGCAAAGTGGTGACACAGTCGAGATAATTACATCACCCGCTCATGGTCCGAGCAGAGACTGGCTGAAGTTTGTGGTAACCCAGAGGGCCAAAAGCAGGATAAAGCAATGGATAAAGTCTGAGGAGAGGAAGCAGAGTCTGGAGCTTGGCAACAAGATACTGGAGACGACATTCAGAAAGAGAGGGCTTAGTCCGTCCATCATCAAGTCACATGAAATGGATGAAGTCGCCGGGTCTTTCAGCATGATGAACAGGGAAGACCTGATCGTCTCCATCGGATATGGCAAGGTCTCTGCACAGCAGGTGGCCAACAGGCTGCAGCCTGAAAAGAAAGAAGAAACAACAGCAGAGGAGCTGTTACTGAAAAAACCTCTCAAGAAGACCAAGGAGATGGGAGGGATTACCATAAAAGGGGTGGATAATATCCTCTATCATACGGCACATTGCTGTTATCCTGTGCCGGGTGACCAGTTAGTCGGGTTTGTAACCCGTGGCAAGGGGGTGACGATACACCGCCAGGATTGCCCTAATCTCGAGCGTTTGGCAGTGGATGACGCAAGACTTGTCAAGGTTGACTGGACTTCAACGGGGGACAGCACCTCACTGACAAAGCTTAGTGTGGAGACAATGGACCGACCGGGAATGCTTGCAAACCTCAGTGCCCTTTTCTCTTCCCTGAACGTCAACATCACCCATCTTGAGGCAACCTCAACGCAGGATGGCAGGGCCCGTTTTACATTCTTTATACAGGCAAAAGATAAATCCCAGCTCTCAAAACTTACCCAGAAGATAGCATCAACCGAGGGTGTGCTCAGGGTCAGGCGATAGCATACCGACTTCAGGAAAACAAACCCGCGCTGAGGTATCTCTCACCCCTGTCCGGCAGGATTACGACTATCTTTTTCCCGCTGCCAAGCCTTGCGGCAACCTGCAGGGCTGCCCACATGGCAGCACCGGAAGAGACCCCGACGAGTAGA
>BDTQ01000247.1 GCA_002898135.1 bacterium BMS3Bbin07 | reverse complement strand
AAATCCCCTAATCCACGACCCGCAAACTGTAACCGGCAAACTGGCAGTGGTTGTTGACAGGGTAGTAATTAAGGACAGCCCGAGATTAACAGACTCTCTTGAGCTTGCTTACAGGGAGGGTTGCGGCAGGGTTACACTCTACCTCTTCAGGCAGGGCAATGGTGCTCTTAACATCATGCCCCTGAGGTTTTCTGCAGAAACCGTCTGTGACTCCTGCGGTACGAAGGTGCCTGATCCAACGCCTCTGCTGTTTTCATTCAACCACCCGGTGGGTGCCTGTCCGGAATGCAAGGGATTCGGCAATATTCTTAAATACGATGAGGCCCTTATAGTTCCAGACCCATCGCTGTCAATTACAGAGGGGGCAATAGAGCCGTGGGAAAAACCCGCTGCCGGGTGGTGGAAGGAGCAGATACTCAGAGGTGCAAAAAAGGAAGGCATTGACCTTCATAAACCATTTTCAGACCTTACTGATGAAGAAAAGGAAAAAATATTCAGGGGCAGCAGACATTTCTACGGGATAGACGACTTCTTTGAGGACCTTGAAACCAAACGCTATAAACTCCACGTCAGGGTTTTTCTGAGCCGTTACCGCTCACCGGAGACCTGTCCTGCCTGCAAGGGTAAACGCCTCAGAAAGGACTCACTTGTCTACAGGATTGCCGGACAGGATATTGCCGGGCTTGGTGAGGAGCCGATCACTAATCTCTTGTCTTTTTTCAGCCACCTCGGACTCACCTCACATGAACAGGACGTCTCTAAAGAGGTGCTGAGACAGGTGCGGATGAAGCTTGAGTTCCTGATGAGAGTGGGGCTCGATTATCTTACCCTGAACAGGCTTGGCAAGACGCTTTCAGGAGGAGAATACCAGCGGGTAAACCTTGCAAACCAGATAGCCGCATACCTTACAGGCACCCTCTACGTTCTTGATGAACCTACAGTAGGACTCCATGCAAGGGACACGGACAGGATTGTAAACATTATCAGGGAGATAACCTCTCTGGGCAATACGGTAATAGTTGTGGAGCATGACAGAAAGGTCATCAACTCTTCAGACTGGGTGGTTGAACTTGGTCCCGGAGGAGGACAGAAGGGTGGAGAGATCGTCTATTCAGGGCCGAGGGATGCTTTTTTAAATACCGATACCGTAACAGCAAGATACCTGAAAGGGCTTGACAGGGAGAGACTCCAGACCCTCTGGAAGAGGGGGGCAAAATCGTTGAGAGTCAAAAAACACTTTACCCTGAAAGGGGCCCGGGGGAATAATCTCAAGGGGATAGATCTTAAAATTCCTCTGGGCAGCTTTACCGCTGTCACCGGGGTTTCCGGCTCAGGAAAGAGTTCCCTGATTGTGGAAACCCTTTACAGGGCACTGGCACGCCATTTCAGGCACTCCCGCGAGCATCCCCTCCCCCTTGAATCCATCAATGGAGAGGAACACCTGAAGGGGGTGCGCCTTATTGACCAGGCGCCTATTGGAAAGACCCCGCGCTCAAACCCTGTAACCTACCTCAAGGTCTTTGACTATATAAGAAAACTGTTTGCAGCACAGCCATATGCAAGAGCCCATGGATATACCCCGGGGTTTTTCTCCTTTAATGTCTCTGGAGGGAGATGCGAAAGGTGTAAAGGGGAAGGGTTTGAAAGACTTGAAATGTATTTTTTTGAAGACCTGTTTGTCAAATGTGAAGAGTGCGACGGCAAACGTTACGGGCCTGAGGCATTGAAGATAACCTACCGGGGGAAAAACATCCATGATATCCTTGAAATGACGGTAGATGAGGCAGTGCAGTTTTTCTTCACAGAGGAGTTCATACGCTCAAAACTTGCAATTATGCAGGAGATTGCCCTTGGCTACCTCAGACTTGGACAGTCCGCCACAACCCTGTCGGGCGGTGAAGCCCAGCGGCTCAAGATATGTGCTGAACTCGGCAGTACAAAAAAGAAAACGGGTCTCATGTACATACTCGATGAACCAACTGTAGGGCTGCACTACAGGGACGTCCTTGCACTCCTGAAGGTACTGAGGCGTCTTGTTGACGAGGGCAATACCGTGGTTGTAATTGAGCACAACCTGGATGTAGTCAGTGTGGCAGACTGGGTGATTGACCTTGGCCCTGAGGGGGGACCGGAGGGTGGCAACATCGTGTTTGAAGGCCCCCCGGAAAAACTCATATTCTGCAGCGACTCCCATACAGGGAGATACCTCAAGGAGGAGGGATACAAGATAGAGACTTTGTCTCAAATCGTGTATAATTAAATAATGTTCTTTAAATTATTAGTGATATTTATTGTTGTTCCTGTTGTTGAGCTTTCCCTTTTAATAAAGGTC
Organism: bacterium BMS3Bbin07; assembly: GCA_002898135.1. Classification (GTDB taxonomy): domain Bacteria; phylum Nitrospirota; class Thermodesulfovibrionia; order Thermodesulfovibrionales; family JdFR-85; genus BMS3Bbin07. The sequence continues at coordinate 1,856 of BDTQ01000247.1, read as the reverse complement.
GGCTCCATTATCGGCACCTTAAACACAATAATAATAGTATTGCTGACTGCCGCCATAGGCGCCTATATGGTCAAACTGGAGGGGCTGGGCGTTATGTACCGCATACAGAAGAATCTGATGGAAGGCATATTCCCTGCTGAAGAGTTGATAGACGGCGTGATGATTCTGATAGCAGGCGTACTCCTCCTTACCCCTGGATTCATTACCGACATCATCGGGTTCCTCATGGTCTTTCCGGGCTCAAGGAATGTAATTAAAAGGCTTGCAAGACGTTATTTTGATAGACGCATAACCTCTGTGCATATCCGCTAATAATTCAAATCCCTCCTCTTCTTTTTTGTTTTCAATTAAGATATTTGGTTCTATGGTTACAACTTTTTGTAGATGATGCAGGTATTTTGATATAATAGATTCCCGCGCAAGCTACTAACAGGAGCCTCCGTGGCAAATACGTAACCTGTACTAAAAACCAAGGAAGGAGACTCAGATGCCGGCAAAGAATATACTGAAACTCGGACTTCCCAAGGGAAGCCTTCAGGAGGCAACACTAAAACTTTTCAGAAAGGCAGGCTATCATATCACCATCTCACATCGCTCCTACTATCCTGCAATCGATGACCCGGAGATACAGCCAATGCTGATAAGGGCACAGGAGATGGCAAGGTATGTGGACTACGGGATTCTCGATTGCGGTCTCACCGGATATGACTGGATACTTGAACAGAACGCCGACGTAAAAGAGATTGCAGAGCTCAAATATGCCAAGGAGGGCCTGAGACCTGTAAAATGGGTTATCGCCGTGCCTGCGGATTCAAAGATAAAGACAGTTGAAGACCTTAACGGCAAGAGGATAGCCACTGAACTGGTCGCCTTCACCAAACGCTACCTCAAATCCAGGAATATAAAGGCAACCGTGGATTTCTCCTGGGGCGCAACAGAAGTCAAACCCCCGCACCTTGCAGACGCCATAGTAGAACTCACGGAGACGGGCACCTCCCTCAGGGCAAATAATCTCAGGGTGATAGAGACCATCCTGCTATCAAGCACGCGATTTATCTCCAACAAAAAGGCATGGAAAGAACCCTGGAAGAAGCAGAAGATGGAGAACCTGATTATGCTCCTGAGAGGGGCCCTCGAGGCCGCAGAACGGGTGGGGTTGAAGATGAACCTCCCTGAAAAGTCCCTCAAAAAGATACTCTCCCTCCTGCCGGCCATGCACTCTCCCACTATCTCTGTACTTACTGCCAAGGACTGGTATGATGTTGATGTGGTCATAGAGGAACGGCTTCTGAGGGACCTTATCCCCAAACTCAAGAGTGAGGGGGCCACAGGAATTGTGGAATATCAATTAAACAAGGTTATCCCCTGAGCAGAGATCAGACAGTCAGCAGGGGATGTGAATTTTACCTTTACTTCCCTTCCGGATAATGTAACAATGTAGTCAGACGAAAGCAGCATGTGTTTTTCAAAAAACACCGAAGTCTCTCCAACGTGGTTTAACCGGGGTTGCCATTGGAGAAAGGGTCTGGTAGGTCCATTACAAGCAAAGCCCTGTCCGCTTGTTTGCAGTCAAGGGGCTCAACACAAAATGACAAAAATGTCTTCTTCCATATCTTGCCAAAGAATACCAAGTCCCTGCAGTATTACTTTATTGTTGGTTGTACTGTCAATTTTTCTTTGAGGGGTGATCACTCTCAAACTACTCAAATATAGTAAGTATAGTATAAGTATAAATAAGCCAGTAAAAAACTTGTTAAATATCATTTTAATCGGGTAAACTCTGGAGATATACAGAAGTTCTATGCTAACTGGTTAGGCTCTTTGAGGAAATAATGTAGTGGCAAAGAGATCGGAAG
>BDTQ01000246.1 GCA_002898135.1 bacterium BMS3Bbin07 | reverse complement strand
CGCCAGGATTGACCTCTATCCTCTTAATCTTGTACCTCTGTCCTTCCTCAAGCACTGTATAGCTGCCCCAGGGCCTGTATACACGGGTATGCTCCAATACCTCCCGCCTGCCCTGAGCCCTGAGACTCTCAACCACCTCTCTCACTTTCTGGGTCTGATCCTTTGTTGTGATAAGCATGGCATCATCCGTCTCTATAACCACAATACCTTCAAGACCTATAGTTGCGATGAGCCTTTTGTTGCCTATTACGAAAGAATCCCGTGTATCAATGGAGAGGACATCCCCTATCTTTATATTCCCGTCTTTATCCCTCTCAAAGGCCTCATACATGGATTCAAAACAACCGACGTCGTTCCAGTATAGATCTACAGGCATTACAGCCACTTTTTTCGACTTCTCCATCACAGCGTAATCAATGGAAATATCCGGCATCTCATTAAAGAGTGAAAGGGCTTTGTCAAACCCCTCACCAAGTTTCTGATAAATATCAGGGCTCCATTGTCTTAACTCATCAAGGATGGTACCAAGGGTGAAGACAAATATCCCTGCATTCCAGAAGTGTTTGCCCTCGGAGAAATAGCGCCCGGCAGTCTCCATGTCAGGTTTTTCAGTGAATTCTTCCACTGAGAAACAGCTGTTTTCCGGCAGGATTGAGGCTTGTCCGACTTTCAGGCTAACAGGCTTGCCTGCTTTAATATAGCCGTATCCGGTCTCAGGCCTTGTGGGTTTTATTCCAAGGGTCACCAGAAAGCCGGCCCCCGCAACCTCAGCGGCCATATTCAGATAAGTTGTGAACTCATCCTCAGGCCTTATAATATGATCCGAGGGAAGGACTACCATTACCTCATCCATCCCGCATCCAAGTCTCTCTTTGCAGTAGAGGGCCGAAAGAGCTATGGCCGGAGCGGTATTCCTGCCAACAGGTTCAAGAATAAGGTTATTGCCTGGACTTCCGTCTATTGCATTAAGGTCGGAAAGCACGTGAAACCTATGTTTTTCGTTGGTCACCACCAAGCAATCCTCTCCGGACACAAGGGGTGCAAGCCTCTTTACTGTCTGCTGAAGAAGTGAAAGAGAGCCGTTTATCTTCAGAAACTGCTTTGGATACTCCTTACGGGACAGGGGCCACAGCCTTGTGCCGGAGCCGCCTGCAAGGATTACTGCCTTCATCTTACCTCCATTGCATCTTTGAGTTCCTTATCCAGCAGGGCCTTGTAGCTGCTCAGACTTTCCTCATCTTCAGCTTCCACCCTCATGACCACAACCGGCTGGGTATTGCTTGCCCTTACAAGCCCCCACCCCTTATCAAATGCTACTCTTACACCGTCTATGTCATTGAGACCCTTTATTGGAATCTGCCCATTGGCGGATGCCATCTGCTCCTGAAACCGTTTTACCACTCTCTGCACCACTGATTTCTTTTTGTCCTCAGGACACTCTATTCTTATCTCCGGAGTATTGTACATCCGCGGGATATCCGAGAGAAGCTCATTTATACCCAATCCCCGGGTCTTCATTATCTCTATAATCCTCATGGTTGTATATACAGCATCATCATAGCCGAAGTAACCGTCTGAAATGAATATATGGCCGCTGAATTCTCCAGCCAGAACAGCGCCCTCCTTTTTCATCTTGTCTTTCACAAGGGAGTGCCCTGTTTTCCACATAATGGGCCTGCCGCCATGCCGCTCTATGTCATCAAACATCACCTGGGAACACTTCACATCACCGACGATAACGGCTCCGGGAACCCTCTTCAGGATATCCCTTGACAGCACTATCATAATCTGGTCTCCCCAGATTATATCGCCGGTTGCATCCACAACGCCGATCCTGTCTGCATCCCCGTCATATCCGACGCCTAAATCAGCCCCCCAGGTCTTGGTTGTCTTTATCAGGTCTTCAATGTACTCTATGACCGTAGGGTCCGGATGGTGGTTTGGAAACCTCCCGTCCGGCTCACAGTAAAGGGGCATCACATCACACCCGGCTGCATCCAGCAGCTCCGGCACTACCAGGCCTGCCGTCCCATTGCCGGCATCTACAACTATCTTCAAACGCCTGTATTTTTTATCTGAAAGATAAGAAAACCTGCTGATAATGAACTCTTTATATGCAGAAATAACATCGTATTCTCTTATACTGCCCTTGTGTTGACACTCAGACCATTCCTTCTTCAGCAGGATATCCCTCAGCCTCTGAATGGAATCCCCGAAAATAGTCTCTTTGCCGACACTCAGCTTAAAGCCGTTATACTGCGGTGGATTATGACTGCCCGTTACCATGACACCGCCGTCAACATCAAGATGAAATATAGAGAAATACTGAAGAGGTGTGGGACAGAGACCGACATCAATGACATCAATACCGGAGCAGATTACTCCTTCAATAATGCCACCGGCAAGTTCCTCAGAACTTATCCTTGCATCCCTGCCTACGGTTATACATTTAGCCTCCGGATTTAGCCTCTGGAGATATGAACCATATGCCATGCCCAGGGAAAAGGCAAGCTCCTCTGTAAGGTCCTCCCCTGCAATTCCCCTTATATCGTATTCCCTGAATATCTTCTCGTTCATTGACTGTTTAGTGTCTGTTTATAAAGTCGAACAGTTGTCGTTTTTCCGTCATTCTGAATCCCGCATCAAGTTCAGGAAATCTCTACACAGCGTCATAAATTATTGCACATGTTCTGTCATTCACCGAAAGCGTTCAGGGAACCGTTCTTTAAGAAGGATTCCGGACAAGCCGGAATGACAATAACTATAACTCCGGAATGACAAATAACTAACAACTAATAACTATAGTTTAACACAGACTCTATTTATAACCTGAATTGAAGGAAGGCGAGGTAACCTCGCCACTACTGTTATAATTGATAAGGATTCAAATCTCTCTAAAAATTATAACTCAGTTCAAAGGACATCAGATTAATCCTGCTCTCCTTATCAGAGAGGTCTTCATAATCCTTTAAACGCCCGGAGATATACCGTCCTTCCATACTCACCCCCCCTCCCACATCAAACTTCACACCTACCGACGATTCAACCTTGGTGGGGTTAGTACTGCCGGACAAATTATGCTTCTCCTTATCATATGAGAGCTTAATCCAACCGTTTATCTCAGGCACACGATAACTCATCTCGAAAAAGAGATCCCTTGAATCAGTGCCCATATGATGACCTATGATCCTGCCTTTATATGTATAGCCTGTTCTGTAAATATCATGATTATACCACACGTTAGGAAGACCCTTCAAATAAGTGTTTGCATATTCAGCCCTGAAATCACTCCTCTCAAGGCCAAGAATTCGAAGCAGATAAATACCTCCCAGGTATGCCCACTTGGTCGGCAGTCCCCCTGCCTCGTCTTCTCCGGCAGCCTCCGCGTATACCTGTAATGGCTGCCATTTCAGAGGGAGTGTCAGCTTTATGTCACAGCCCACCCTCTGGTCTCCTGCCTCAACATTTTCAGGGTCTCCCGCAATATCAACTGCCGGGTTCTCCCCCATACCCGTAAAACTATCCCACCACGTTTTAAGGTCTTCCGAACGGCCTTCTCCACCTAAAAGCGCTGTTCTCTGGAGCCCTATCTCAAAATACGGGATGGGCTTGAAATTAAAACGCATTCCCCATAAATACGGCTTGGGCACAACCCTGTCTTTCTCAAGCTCTGTTGCAAACACAGTAAAATTAAAAGGGCCAAGGTACTTGAATATCCAGGGCAGAAGGACGGGATGGGGGTTTGTAATTTTTATAATATTCATGGGCTCGGGATTGTTGGAAAGCAGAATGGAACCATGACGCCCCGGCCCCCACCACTGTGAATCCTTGCCTACCTCAAGCTCCAGGCCTGCAAAGCTCAGAACGCCATAAGCCCTCTTTATTATTATATCTGTCTCATTGTCAGAATCAGAATACCTTCCCTCAGAATTAATGAAAAAAGAGGTCCTCCCGAGATCCGCCCTTGATATAAGGCCAAACCTTGCGTTGGAGCCTTTTTTATAGTCATCACCATCATTATTATAGATTATCTCCTGTGGATCGCTATCAGAGTAAACATACTTGACATACACTCTGTCAAGAGGCTTTATATACTCGATATTTACATGTTTCGTTCCACTACGTTCATCCCTGAACCTTTTCTTCTGTGATTGAACCATGTGTTGTATGTAAAGGCTTTTACTTTCTGAATTCCTCTCAGCCTCCGATATCAGTCTTGCTACCTCCTTGCGGCTT
>BDTQ01000245.1 GCA_002898135.1 bacterium BMS3Bbin07 | reverse complement strand
ACGCAGATTTTCGCAGATTTAAAGAGAAAAACAATATTGTTTCAGAATTTCCAAAAACGAGACCCTGAAATAAATTCAGGGTGACATCTTTCAATGCTTTTAATTTATCATAAACTCAATTTTTCTATCTGTCATTCCGGCTTGTCCGGAATCGTTCTTTAAGAAGGATTCCGGACGTGCTTCGCTTGCGGGAATGACAAATGACTATTAGTTATAAACAAACTCTTTTTAGAGTTTAAAAAATCTGAGTAATCTGCGAAATCTGCGGATTAATAAGTCGTTGTTCACCTTCGACTCAATTCATGAACAATATCCACCAGGGCCTTTGCCATATCAGGAGAGGTCTGGGGAAGTATGCCGTGGCCAAGGTTGAATACATGCCCCCTTGCCGCACGGCCCTTCTTCAGTATATCCCCGGCCTTTGAGCGGAGCACATCCTCCGACGAAAATAATGTACACGGGTCAAGGTTGCCCTGAACAGAGATATTCGAACCAATACGCTTTATCGCCTTACCCATATCAACCCTCCAGTCTATACCTATAACATCTGCACCGGATGTACGCGCCTGTTCAAGCAGCCCCCCACAGTTATTGACAAAGTAGATTACAGGCACTCCAAGCGGTAAGAGCGCCTTGATGGTCTCTTTCACATACGGTAATGAATACAGACTGTAATCATCCGGGGCAAGGGCACCTGCCCAGGAATCAAAGACCTGCACTGCCTGTGCACCTGCCTTTATCTGTGATGTAAGATAGGCTATCGTAGTATCCGTTATCTTTCTCATCAGGGCATGGAAGGTCTCAGGCTCCCTGTACATCAGGGTCTTGGTATTAATAAAGTTCTTTGACCCGCCACCCTCGATCATGTATGTGGCAAGTGTGAAAGGGGCACCTGCAAAACCAATAAGAGGAACCTTCCTGCTCAATTCCCTCTTAAGTATCCTGATTGTCTCAAGGACAAAAGGAACACTCTCCTCCGGCACTGGCACCTTTAACCTCCCGACATCGTTCACTTTTCTTACCGGATTGCTCATGACAGGCCCCTTCTTTTCATAAAACCTGAGCTTCATCCCCATGGCCTCAAGGGGTATAAGGATGTCGGAAAACAATATGGCGGCATCAACACCCAGCAGGTCCACGGGCTGCATCGTCACCTCGGCAGCGAGTTCCGGGGTTTTGCAGAGTGTAAGAAAGTTCACCCTGGTCCTGACCTTCTGATACTGGGGCAGGTACCTGCCTGCCTGACGCATTATCCATACAGGTGTATAATCCACATCTTCGCCACGACAAGCCCTGAGAAATGTATCATTCATAAAACCTCCGTACTAAACACAGATGATCGCAGATGAAAGCACAGATACCCAGATCATCCGAGAGTTATTTATCAGTGTAAATAAGCCTTTTTATTTCAACTTTACTTGTTCCGAAATTAGCCAGCAATACAAGCTTATAGCTTGTACCTTTCACGTAATAATAGACCTGGTCTCTCATGGCTTTTGTAATGGCCGGCGCCACTTTAACTTCTAATATAACTTTATCATCTATGATGAAATCAGGCCTGTATACCCCGACTTTCTTTCCCTTATATCTGACATCTACGGGTTTTTCTTCTACAAATGAAATTCCCTTTTCAACTAATTCTATAGCAATTGCCTTATGATAAATAATTTCCTTATGTACACTACCCAACTCTTTATGAACCTCATAAAGAGCCCCGATAACATTGTAAGTCAAATTCTCAAAAATATATTTCGTATTATCATCTGTGATCATCCTCGTCTTATCTGTAATATTCTCCATCAGTGATCATCTGTGTTTCCTGGGCATATAACCACAGAAAGGCTCTTCGTCAAGGTAATCTCCGGAGACTGCATACGCCCTTGCCCGGCATCCACCGCAGACGTTTATATACTCACAGGAACCGCACCGGCCTTTATAGCTCCTAAAATCCCTCAGTTCCCTGAAGAGCTCGGAGTTCTCCCATATATCCCTGAAGGGCTGTTTGAATATATTACCTGCCGGCAGGGGGAAGTAACTGCAGGGCAGTACATTGCCATCCACATCTATAAGGCATATAACCTGACCTGCAATGCAGCCCTTGGCCCCTCCGGTTGAAAACTTGAGGGACCTCCTCTCAAATCCTTCTCCGTCCTCACGGGCCTTCTGCCGGACAATCCTGTAGTAATGGGGGGCACAGGTCGGACGCACGAGCATCTGCCGTTCATCCTTCTCCATCCGGTAATGCCACTGAAGTATCTCTTCGTAATCTTCCTTTGAGATGAGTTCCTTCATCATTTCCTCGCCCCTTCCGGTAGGCACGATCATGAACATGTACCATGCTGTGGCACCAAGGCTTTTAGCAAGTTTGTATACACGCGGGATATCCGTCTGATTACGTTTTGTAAAAGAGGAATTTATAATAAACTCTATCCCGTGCTTCTTAAACAGTCCTGCAGCCCTGAGCGCGCCCTCAAAGGCACCGGCTTGCCCGCGAAAGTTGTCATGCACTTCTGCTGTAGAACCATCAAGGCTCAGGGAAACTATCTTTATCCCTGAGGCCTTCATCTCTCTGCACTTCTCGTCATCTACCAGAACACCGTTTGTTGCAAGGCACATCCTGAGTCCCTTTTCCGTCCCATACCTCGCTATATCAAAGACATCTCTGCGCATGAGGGGATCGCCACCTGAAAGCACAATAACAGGTTTGCAATAACCTGAAATGTCGTCCAGTACCCTGAAGGCAGCCTCTGTTGAGAAGTCCGGGTGCTCCTGCACAACTGCCTCCGAGGCAGAGCGGCAATGCAGGCACCTGAGATTACACCTCCGTGTTATCTCCCAGGCAATCCACTTTGGGTTGAATTCCATGCCCATAAATTTAATCTCTAACCCATGGCCTTTGCCAATTTATCACTCCACAGATACTCCTCAATAGACTCAAGGAGGGGCAAAAATGTCCTGTTGTCCATGGCTGAGACTGCAATTGCCCTATACCTGTTGCTGAGGTTTTTAATCTCTTCTGCCGGAACCCTGTCAATCTTGTTAAAGACCAGCAACCTGTGCTTGTCGGACAATCCCAGTTCATCCAGTAGCCTCTCAACTGACTCCATGTGCTGCTCAAACCTGTCACTCGATGCATCCACAAGGTGGATAAGGAGGTCTGCATCCTCCAGCTCTTCAAGGGTCGATCTGAATGCAGTCATAAGGTCTTTGGGAAGGTCTCTTATGAACCCGACCGTATCTGTAATTATAACTTCCCGCTCCTTTGGAAACCTCAATCTCCGGCTTGCAGTGTCGAGCGTGGCAAACATCCTCTTTTCAGTAAATGTCCTGCTGTTGGTAAGATTGTTCAGCAGGGTGGACTTGCCGGCATTTGTATATCCGATAATAGAGACTATCGGAATTCCTCTCTCGATCCTGCGGTGTTTTCGCTGCTTTCTTGCCTCGGAGAGTTTTTTCAGCTCCTTCTCAAGCAGGTGTATCCTGTCACGTACCCTTCGTCTGTCTATCTCAAGCTTCATCTCACCAGGTCCTCTTCCGCCGATTCCACCTGTAAGACGGCTCATGGCAGTACCCTTGCCGGAAAGTCTCGGCAACCTGTATTTCAATTGTGCAAGTTCCACCTGCACCTTACCGTCACGGCTATGGGCCCTCCTGGAAAAGATGTCGAGAATGAGCTGGGAACGGTCTATAACCTTCAGTTCTGTAAGTTCCGTTATCGCCTTCATCTGTGATGGAGAAAGGTCCTGGTCAAATATCAGCAGTGTTGCACTTTTTGTAAGGGCATCGATTATCAAGCCTTTCAGCTTGCCGGCCCCCATAAGATAACGTGGGTTTATCTCCTTCAATCTCTGAATGATTGAACCGAGGACCAGGACATCAGCAGAGCCGGCTAATTCACTCAGCTCCTCAATGGACTCCTCCTGCTCATATCTTGGCCTTGCTGAAGCACTTATGAGGATCGCCCTTTCCCTCGGGTCATCCTGTGATATGAGATTACGGCGCTCCATCTCCTCTTCAATCGCACGGACAGAGGGCAGGAAATCGAACCGGAAGGAGTGAAAACTCTGCGGGGCCAGAACCTCACAGGGCTTACCATCTCCACCAGGAAGCAGATAAGCAACATATATCCTGTCAGGAAGCGTACCCCTTA
>BDTQ01000244.1 GCA_002898135.1 bacterium BMS3Bbin07 | reverse complement strand
GTGGAGCTGGAGATCAAACGTGATGGAAAGGTCTTTCAGCAGAGATACGAGAGGGGGGTTCCCGTAAAACCCCTTCAGTTAGTGGGGAAGACAAAGAGTACAGGTACCAAGGTCACATTCAAGCCTGATCCCGAGATATTTGAGACAATGGAGTTCAGCTATGATGTGCTGAGTCAGAGGCTGAGGGAACTTGCCTTTCTCAACAGGGGACTCAGGATCAATATAACGGATGAGCGGAGCGGGAAAAAGCGGGAGTTCCACTATGAAGGAGGCATCGTCTCTTTTGTAGAGCACCTGAACAAGAACAAGACAGTGCTTCACCCAAAGCCGATCTACATATTCGGGGAACGTGACGGCATTTCAGTGGAGATAGCCCTTCAGTACAATGACAGCTATACAGAGATTATCTATACCTTTGCCAATAACATAAATACGCGGGAAGGAGGCACCCATCTGATAGGGTTCAAGTCCGCCCTTACAAGGACTGCTAACCAGTACGCCCTCTCTTCGGGTATACTGAAAAATGGCAAAGGCACCCTCTCAGGTGATGATATACGCGAGGGGCTGACTGCTGTAATCAGTGTAAAGCTTCCTGATCCGCAGTTTGAGGGTCAGACAAAGATGAAGCTTGGCAATACAGAGGTAAAGGGTATTGTTGAGTCGATTGTGAATGAACTTCTGGGAAGGTTTTTCGAGGAGAACCCCGCCCATGCCAGAAAGATTATAGATAAGGCACTTCAGGCGTCAAGGGCAAGAGATGCCGCGCGTAAGGCACGTGAACTGGCAAGGCGTAAGGGGGCTCTGGAGGATTCAGGGTTGCCCGGAAAGCTGGCAGACTGCTCGGAGAAAGACCCTGCTGAGAGTGAACTCTTTATTGTTGAGGGTGATTCTGCCGGAGGGTCTGCAAAACAGGGCCGTGACAGGAGGTTTCAGGCCATACTGCCGCTTAGGGGCAAGATACTGAATGTGGAGAAGGCACGCTTTGACAAGATGCTCGCTTCCGAGGAGATAAAGGTACTGATTACCGCCCTGGGCACAAGCATAGGGCCTGAGTTTGATGTTTCAAGGATTCGTTACCACAGGGTAATACTGATGACGGATGCTGATGTGGACGGCGCTCACATAAGGACACTCCTGCTCACCTTTTTCTTCAGGCAGATGCCCGAGATTATAGAGAACGGTTACCTCTACATTGCCCAGCCCCCCCTTTACAGGGTAAAGAAGGGCCGTACTGAGAAGTATATCCAGAATGAGACCGAGCTGCAGGGCATGTTGTTTGAGCTTGCCGCCGAGGAGGTACAGATCAGGGCCGGCGAGCAATGGGTAAAGGGAAAAACCCTGATTCCTTATATGCAGAGGATTTTAAATTATGTAAAGCTCCTTGACTGGTTTGGACTCAGAAGGGTGGATACAACGATGCTGGAGTATTTACTGGAGAAGGGGATAGGTACGGAGTGGCTAAAGGACAAGTCAAGGCTTCAGGCCCTGTGTGATGAGGTTATGGAGAAATTCAATAATGTCAGGATTTCAGAGATGGAATTTGACGAAGAGCATGGCAGCTACAGCCTGGAGATAAGGAGGATGGGAAGAAGGGTCAAGCTGAATATGGATTTTCTTACATCCCCTGACTATAAGGAACTTGAAAACCTTTTCAGTATTGTTCAGGAATTGAAGCCCTTTCCCTTTACTGTATCGACCAAGAGCGGGGAGCAGGAATTTCAGAGTCTCAGGGAGATGCTTGAGTTTATCCTTGAGACAGCAAGAAAGGGGCTCTACATCCAGAGATATAAAGGTCTTGGCGAGATGAATCCGCAGCAGCTCTGGGAGACTACCATGGATCTGGAGAAGAGGACCCTTTTACAGGTAACGGTGGAGGACTCTGTTCAGGCTGACGAGGTCTTTACCATATTAATGGGTGACCAGGTAGAGCCGAGGAAGGAGTTTATTGTTAAACATGCACTTGAGGCGAGGAATATAGATATTTAAAATGGAAAATGCGATTTTAGAACTCATCCTGCAGGCAGGCCTCGTTGTTAAAGGGGTGCTTATAATCCTCCTCTTCTTCTCTGTGGTCTCCTGGGCCATAATATTCTACAAGTGGCGCTATTTTTCAAGGGCAAAAAAGGAGACCGAGGCCTTTATGCGGGTATTCCACAGCGGGAAGGATTTGAAGGCCCTGCTCCATGCAAGCCGGCCGTTGATTATAAGTCCACTGTCAAGGATTTTTACGGCTGTCTACTCGGAGGGAAAGGTGCAGAGGGATGAGGTAAAAAGGGCGCTTCGCCGGTATGAGGCACTTGAGGTTGCCAGGCTTGAGCGCTACCTGAACTTCCTGGCCACCACGGGCTCCACCACGCCCTTTATCGGACTCTTCGGTACGGTCTGGGGAATAATGAGTGCCTTTAAAGGCATCGGTGCTGCCGGCTCTGCCTCTCTGGCAGTGGTGGCCCCGGGTATTGCAGAGGCACTTATAGCCACTGCAATGGGCCTTGCTGCAGCCATTCCCGCAGTTATTGGATACAATTACTTCCTGAGTATGGCCGGGAGGATAACTGTAGAGATGGAGGATTTTTCAGAGGAGCTCCTTGATACTTTTGTTAAGTCCCGGGGGGATGCTTAATCCGTAGTCTGGACAGAGACTGAAGTCTGATGCTGAATGTCCTCTTCAGACCTTCTTCGGCAAGAAGGGTAAAGATTCTTTTGGCCTCATCTGACTTTACTGTACGGCTGAGTTTTCAGGGCCCCATGTATGCCCTGGATTACCATTTGTGTTCCGATAACGGCCAAGATAAGACCCATCAGGCGGGTTACCACGTTTATTCTATTGATGCCTATGAATTTAACAAAACGTTGGCCGAAAAAAAGAACAATATGTGATTCCACATAAAACTCACCTGAGTATTAAGGACTTTTTCAGGAACATCACTTTATAAACAAGAGAGGTTCTCTATACGCATGGCAAGTCGTACAAACCGATTTTGCCGCCTCTTTCGTTACCTTTTTTGCTCCCTTTTTTTGTAGTATTTAGGTTGCTTTCCAGCCCTGCTAACTTCCCACGTTTCGAAGGTCTTTTTATTCCATGGTTTACAGGAAGCGCTCTTCAGGATATCACGGAATATCCTGTATAAGACCGTCTCCAGGCCGGGAGGGGTATAACTGCGTGTAACACCAGGGTATTTTATTCTTCAGGACAGTTATACTTAAAAGGGAAAGACATGTCGAAATATATAAAGAATCGTTTTGTTTTAGTGGTACTGCTGATAGTGATATTTGCCGTCATCAGTTTAACCTCAAGGATCATACTGCTGTTTGCCAAATTCGATCAGCTTGATGTCGGCCTGGTTACGTTAACAAAACTCTTTTTAGTGGGGTTGTTTTATGATTTCGTTGCGGCCCTATATTATGTAGCACCTGTTGCGGCATATGTTGCCTTGATGCCTGACAGGATATTCAATAATAAGTTTCATAAATACATGCTCT
>BDTQ01000243.1 GCA_002898135.1 bacterium BMS3Bbin07 | reverse complement strand
TCTGCAAGTTTATCTACGGCATCTTTCAGGCTAAGTAGCGGGCGTATAAGCCTTATGATAAGTCCAAGTCCAAATAGCAGTGCAGATGCCAGGGTAATCAGCAGAAGAAGAAAGACTATGATTCTTCTTCCTGTAAGGGGGAGGGGGTTAATGTTCTCATAGAAGACTACCATGCCGAAGACGAGCAGGGGGATGGCAGCCAGAAGGCTGAATGCAGTAAGCGCCCTGTAGAGCATGCTTCCCTTTAATTTTAAAAGGCCCTCCTGATTCAGGCTGAAAAAGAGTATCCCGAACCCCACCGGCCTGAAGAGATGACCATACACCCAGATTGTCGACCCTATCGGTGCCGGAAAAAAAAGCAGGACTGCAGATAAGCATATCAGGGCATGTCCGAGTGCCAGGTACAGATATGCCCTGAGTCCGGTATGGTAGAATGCTGCGATATACAGCATGCAAACAACACCCGAGAGATAGGAGATGATAATCCATACCAGTGGTCTGAACTCTCCGAATATGGGAAACTTTTTATAGACATCAGGAAAAAGCAGGATCAAAAGGGGAATATAAAGAAAAGGAAAGGCCCTTTTACTCCAGGGCTTTTCAGCAGAAACAGCTACTATCAGTGTAAGGAGGCCAAGGCAGTAGCCAAGGAGTGTCTGGTAAAGGATATTTTCATCCAGGCCGGCAGTGTGTATAGTGGCATGGATGACACTGCTGATACCCAGCAGCACAAACCCCGAACTGATGAGGAACATTCTGCTTCTTTTCTCTTTGTCAAGAGCGGGGTTTTCCGAGCGGGAGATGGATAGGACCCTGATTGACAGGGCAAAGCATATTAATGCTATCGCATATTCTTCTCCTATATGATAAAACAGCCAGTTCATGCAGATGGCACAGCGTTGGTAGCGGTTTTTTTTCTTGTCCGATAGTTGTAAGTTCTGAACTTCGCAGGTGCTGCATGAAATGCAGCATACTATATTACATTAATGCATAAGTAAAAGATAAATCAAACGCAGGAGCCCTTGTCCGTTACGGCACAGGAGATGATGATTACCTGTGCCGAACGGGACAGGCCTGATATGAAAACCGTGCAACCTGCAGCGCGTGATTATTGCTCCCCTGCTCCTCCCCCCTGTCAAGTGCAAGGGGAACAATGACAAGCCAGCCGGACAAAGGCCGGCTTGTCTGTTTATAACTTGATTCCGGTCAATCCTGACCTGGCACTATGTTTGCAATAAAATCCCAAAGGAGCCTGCGGTGCCAAAAGAGATCAAGGTTGACAAGATACTGGATGTCAAGGGGCTTTCATGTCCGGGACCGACTGTTCTGACAATGAAGGCACTGGAAGGCATGAAAAAGGGCAAGGTGCTCCAGGTAATAGCCAATGATACCAGTACCAGACTTGCTATCCCGTCATTATGCAGGAACACCGGCTATGAATTACTTGATTTCAGGGAAGACGAAGGCACGCTGCATTTTTTTATTAAAAAGTGAGCGCGGTATTTTTGATCAGAGTGTTTTTTATCTTACCCCTCCCCAATGCCTCGCCATTCACAAAGGGCTTTACCCCTGACAGGGGTAACCCCTGCTAATGGGTGAAACCATTCAATGAATGGTGAGGCCACCAAAAGTGATCAAACCCGGCTGTGCCGGGTTTGATCACTTTTTAACCTGCTATTTACAGTGCGATTACATTTCGGTATAATAGGCAGGGCGGCAAACATGAAGGCAACAGCGCAGGTTTAAAAAAACCATTATGGAACAAAAGGAACTCTTGAGAAAACTTCCCTCAGTGGACGAGGTCATGAAAAGCCCTCACGGACTTAAGTGGCTGAAGTCCTACCCGAGAAGATACATTCTACGTGCTATCAGGGATATTATAGCTTTTAAAAGGGGGGAGATACTCGAAGGCTTCACCCCTGATGTCAGCCTCAACACCATAGCCGGAGATATCGAGATAAAGATAGAGAAACTTGTAGAGCGCAGGCTAAAGCCGGTCATAAATGCCACAGGGGTGGTAATACATACCAACCTCGGCCGGGCACCCCTGCCACTTGAGGTGTTGAACAATATCATGGATGTTGCTGCGGGATACTCCAATCTTGAATATAACCTCGAGGAGGGCAGGAGGGGAGAGAGGTATGACCATGTCAGGTGGATACTGAAGGACATCACAGGTGCCGAGGATGCCGTTGTTGTTAACAATAATGCTGCGGCCGTGCTGCTCTGCCTCAGCACAATTGCACGGGGCAGGGAGGTTGTAGTCTCAAGGGGTGAGCTTATCGAGATTGGAGGGGCCTTCAGGATTCCTGATGTCATGCTGCAGAGCGGGGCGCTCCTGAAAGAGGTTGGGACCACAAACAGGACAAATTCAGGGGACTATGAAGGAGCTGTTGACGAGCAGACCGCACTGCTCCTCAAGGTTCATCAGTCCAACTATAAAGTGATCGGTTTTACAGAGGATGTATCAATTGGAGAGCTTGTCGGGATTGGCAAAAGGATGGGAGTACCTGTTATGTTCGACCTTGGCAGCGGATGCCTTACCGACCTGAGACCCTATGGCATACATGACGAACCCGTTGTTCACGAGGTGGTCAGCAAGGGAGTGGACATCGTAACGTTCAGTGGCGACAAACTCCTTGGAGGGCCACAGGCCGGAATAATTGTCGGCAGGAAGGATATGATAGCGCGGATAGCCAGGCATCCACTTGCAAGGGCTGTACGCATAGATAAACTTACCCTTGCTGCACTGGAGGCAACATTGCTCTGCCATGCCGATCCTGAAAAGGCAAGGGAGAAAATACCTGTACTGAGGGCCCTTTTACAGGGGGATGATGTGATAAGGAGACGCGCCAAAAAGATTCAGTTGTTGATAAGGCGGGATGTAAAGAATGTACAGGTCTCCATTGAAAGGGATGAGTCTCAGGCCGGAGGCGGTTCCTTGCCGGGGGTATGTCTGCCGACATATGTTGTAACACTTAAGGTAAAGGGAATGACAGCCCCGGCTGTTGAGCAGCGTCTGAGGAGGGGTGCTGTTGCAGTAATTACAAGGATAAGAGCGGGCAGTGTTGTCATTGATGCAAGGACAATAAGTGATTCAGAGGTAAAACCCCTTCTGAAGGCAATAAAAGAAGCGATCTGTTAATTTTTTTCTTGACAAAAAAAAATTTTCTTGCTACTGTTATTTAAGAACCTGAAAAGACCGTAAAACCCGCTGAAAACTAACTAATAATCCCGGTCCCTTGGCGCAACAGGTTTTTTATGTCTGAAATTCAGTGATTAAGAACATACAACTGTGATGTAAAATACTTTAAGTTTTCATCCAATAAGGCATTCACTATGGAAGTTTTATCAAAGAGGTTGAATGCAGGCCATTCAGACCTCAAATGGTTTATTAAAATCAAAACAATCTCTTAAAAGAAAGGGGGGAAGAAGATTAAATGACAAAGTCTGATCTCATTGACAAGGTTGCTTCAGATGCCGGGTTGAGCAAGGCAGATGCAGGCAAGGCGCTGGATGCCGTTCTGGATAACATCAAGAAGTCTCTCAAGAAGAATCAGAAGGTGACGCTTGTTGGTTTTGGTACTTTCTCGGTCACCAAGAGAAAGGCCAGAAAGGGTCGTAACCCGCGAACAGGCGAAGAGATTAAGATAGCCGCTGCCAAGGTTCCAAAGTTCATAGCAGGTAAAGGCTTGAAGGATGCAATCAAATAACTCATTTTTAGTCCGGGGGGATGGACTTCTTCCATCCCCCTCACTTTCACTGTAACAGACAGTTCATGTCACGAGAACCAGACCCCGGAAGTATTTGTTTGTTTTCATTGTCAACCTGCAGGACTACAGGGAGGTGAGCAATGCTGGCAGAATTCAGTATAATCCCGTTAGGTGTCGGCAGCAGCATAGGGGATTATCTCGCCGACGTACTGAGGATTGTTGACGAGAGCGGCCTGCCCTACAAGGTCAATCCCATGGGAACCTGTGTGGAGGGGGAGTGGACGGAGATAATGGGACTCATCAAAAAATGTCACACTGCAGTGATGAAGAAGGCGGACAGGACCATAATAAACATCTCGATCGATGACCGGAAGGGAAAGCCGAACAGATTGGAACTCAAGGTAAAGTCTGTAGAGAAAAGACTCGGCAAAAAACTTAAAAAGTAGGCTCAAAAAGCAGGAGGTTGCTATGTCTGACAAGATTACCCTCAGTGTTATCAAGGCTGATGTAGGGGGCTATGTTGGTCATTCAAGTATCCACCAGAACCTTATTGATATTGCCAGGGAGCGGCTCGCCAAGGCAAAGGAGCGGGGAGACCTTACAGACTTTCATGTTACGCGGGTTGGTGATGACCTTGAACTCATCATGACCCACACCCGGGGCGTTGATAATGAAGATATCCACCAGCTTGCCTGGGATACCTTTGTTGCAGCAACTGAAGAGGCAAAGAGGCTTAAGCTTTACGGGGCCGGTCAGGATCTGCTCAGTGACGCCTTTTCAGGAACTGTGAGAGGGATGGGCCCCGGAGTGGCGGAGATGGAGTTTGTTGAGAGGAAATCCGAGCCTGTTATTATCTTTATGGCTGACAAGACATCGCCGGGGGCCTGGAACCTCCCCCTGTACAAGATATTTGCCGATCCCTTCAATACTGCCGGGCTGGTGATCGACCCAACCATGCATGAAGGGTTCAGCTTTGAGGTTGTTGATGTTTACGGTCACAGGAGCATCACCCTTTCATGTCCTGAGGAGATATATGACCTGCTGATGTTTATAGGTGCGATGAGGAGGTACCTTATAAGGAGGGTCTACAGAAAGGACGGAGAGGTATGTGCCTCTGCTTCCACACAGAAACTGAGCCTGATTGCAGGCAGGTATGTTGGGAAGGACGATCCTGTACTTATCGTCAGGTGCCAGTCGGGTATGCCTGCCGTGGGTGAGGCACTTGAGCCTTTCAGTTTCCCCCATTTAGTGGAGGGCTGGATGCGTGGATCTCATCACGGGCCATTGATGCCGGTGCCTTTTTACGAGGCTAACCCGTCAAGGTTTGACGGTCCTCCAAGGGTGATAGCCGCGGGATTCCAGATCAGCAACGGCCATCTCGTGGGGCCGAGGGACCTCTTTGACGACCCTGCATTTGACAGGGCAAGAAAGCGCTGTAATGAGGTTGGAGACTACATGAGGGCTCATGGACCCTTTGAACCTCACAGACTGGGACTTGATGACCTGGAGTACACAACCATGCCGAAGTTAATGAAAAAGCTTGAGGAGAGATTTCAGCCTGAGTGATCAAGCATATCCTGAATATGCCTTAAGGCTCTATCGAGGCCTTCTTCTCTTAGTATCTTCAGGACTTCCCTGCTGCCGAGCCTTTTGAGGATTACAGCCCTTTTCTCAGGCGCAATGTCTGACTCTGTCAAGGTCTTCCTTATTTCAGCAAGGTGTTGAAGAATATCCCCCACTTCTTCTGTGTAGAGGTCTTCGAGTTCCTCCCTGATGCTCCTCGACAGGGCAGAACTTGCACCCGAGGTTGAA
>BDTQ01000242.1 GCA_002898135.1 bacterium BMS3Bbin07 | reverse complement strand
ATCACCGCTTACCTCTGCTGAAGTTGAGTATTTTATGAGTTCTGATGTGGTAGCACCAAGCTCGATGGCAGCATAAAGCATGGTTGTTACGGGTAAATACCCGCACATGGATATCCCTTTGGACAGAACCGTTCTGTAAAGGCCTTCAGGGTCAAGGGAGAGTATCTGTTCGATGGCAAGACTGTCAAGGGATTTCGCTTGCGAGTCTGAAACATAGTGGCTCATATCAGAGCTTGCAACGATTGTGACCGGGTAATCGACACCCTTTATTGCCTTTGCAATGGACTTTCCGGTTGCTTCGCATTCCTCGAGGGAGGACTGCATAAGGATTATGGGTACAATCTTTACATTTGTGCTGAAGTATGCTATGAAAGGCAACTGGACCTCGATTGAATGTTCAAACATGTGAGCCCTTGTATCCTTGCTGATGACTTCCGGTGCATTTTTGTAGATACGGTGTGCAAGCAGCTCGTCAATACTGAAATTCCCTGTTGGTATTTCCCATATGCCGGAAGGCATGAGGGAGACTTTTTCACCAAGGCCTGTATGGTTTGGCCCAAGGAAAACAAAGGTATCGGGAAGCTGAATCCTTGAATAGACTGCACCGGCAACATGGCCCGAGTATATAAGGCCTGCATGTGGGCAGACAGCGCCGATAACAGGTTCGCTCGGGGTGTCAATGATATATTGTGAGACCTGCTCTGTCAGACCCTCTGGTGTTTCCGGATAAAACTGTCCTGCAACAGCGGGTTTTCTGATCATCAGAACACCTCTTCTTCCTCGTCATAGGTTGCATTTGTAAAATCAGCAAATCTGGTGGATTGAGACAGATAGGTAAGATGTATGGTTGCAGTCGGACCATTACGCTGTTTGGCTATAATAATCTCAGCCTTTCCCTTGTTGGCATTGTTGTTTTTGGAATACACCTCTTCACGATACAGGAAGACTATTACATCAGCGTCCTGTTCAATTGCCCCGGACTCTCTGAGATCCGCAAGGCTCGGCCTTTTGTCCTGCCTGAGCTCTACCCCCCTGTTCAGCTGGCTGAGGGCGATAACAGGCAGGTCCAGCTCCTTTGCAAGGGCCTTCAGCGACCGGGATATCTCTGATATCTCCTGTTCCCTGCGCTCAAAATTACCCCTGCCCCGCATGAGCTGCAGATAATCGACAACCACCATGCTGAGGCCGTGCTCCATCTTGAGTCTCCTCGCCTTGGCCCTCATCTCAAGTACCGACGTGTTGGAGGCATCATCAATGAAGATCGGGGCCTCAGCAAGTTTTCCGGCTGCGGATGTCAACTTATGCCAGTCCTCCTTGCGTATAAACCCTTTCCTGACGCTGTTTGAGTCGACCATTGCCTCGGAACAGAGCATCCTGAGGGCAAGCTGTTTTTTTGACATTTCAAGGCTGAATATCGCCACAGGTTCATTCAGCTCAACCCCTACATGTTGGGCAAGGTTCAGGGCAAAGGCTGTTTTTCCCATTGAGGGACGTCCGCCGACTATAATCAGGTCGCCCGGCTGAAAGCCTGTTGTCACCTCATCAAGGTCCCTGAAGCCCGAGGGTACGCCTGTTATGGCCTCTTTACGGTCATAGAGTTGCTCTATCATCTCAAAACTGTCCTTGATAATCTCTTTCAGCCTGGAAAATGGCGCCTTGATGCGTTTGTCGGATATTTCAAAGATCGTCTTTTCTGCAAAATCCACGAGGTCGTCAGCAGGGAGGTTTTCTTCATATACCGTAGTTGCGATATCGGTGGCAGAGCGGATCAGGTGTCTCATAAGGGCCTTTTCTTTAACGATCTTTGAGTGATATCTCACATTGGCAGATGTTGGAATGACATTTACGAGGGAAGACAGATACGATACTCCCCCGATGGATTCAAGCTGATTCTTTGTCCTGAGATGGTCTGTAAGGGTGATAAGGTCAATGGGTTCGTTCTTCTCAAAGAGTTCAAGCATGGCATTGAAGATCATGCGATGTGTGTTCCTGTAAAAATCATCGGCAGTCATGACCTCAAGGGATTTTAATAACGCCTCATTATCAAGGAGGATTGCACCAAGTATGGATTGCTCTGCCTCTAAGTTTTGGGGAGGTAATTTATCAAGTGCTTCATCGATTGTTGCCATGGCCGTTGTACTTCCACTTTAACAGATGTGAACAGTTTATCCAAGGTATTTGTGAGTATAAACCACTAAGGCACTGATTTCGTTAATCAGTTAATGCGGAAATAAATGCTCCCGTTATAACTGATTAACGTCTCCCTCTCGTGTATCTTGTTCTCTGTATTACCTGTGGTTAACAGTGTCATCAATCAGGTTAAGCGTTTTCCTCCCTGATTACCTGGACAGTAAGGTTGGCAGTAACCTCAGGGTGAAACTTTACCTTGACATTATATTCACCAAGGCGTTTTATCGGCTCCTCAAGTATAATCTTTCTCTTTTCTATATCGAACCCATACTCTTTCAGTGCCTTCTGTATATCAAGATTTGTTACAGACCCGAATAGTTTGTCTTCTTCGCCTGCCTTTGTCTTTATTACAACAGGTTTGGAGGCGATCTTTTCTGCAAGTATCTGTGCAGCATTCCTGACCTTGTTTGCCTTTTCCTGAATTATCCTCTTGTGGTGTTCAAATTCCTTTATGTTTCTCGGGTTGGCCTCAACAGCGAGGTTCCTCGGCAGGAGATAATTTCGGGCAAAGCCCTTTTTAACTGTTACAATATCCCCCATGTTCCCTAGGGTTTCAACATCTTCTCTAAGAATGATCTTCATAACTTTATTGCTCTCCTTTCAGAATTAGGTTTAATGTCAAAGCAGGGTTAAACGGTAAATTTTCTCCATTTCAGTCTTCAGCTCCCTTACGGAAATGGACAGGTATAGTATAGCTGACATTGTCAAATACTTTCAACCCGGCAAAAGAGTGGGGTTTTGTAAGGGGACAGCCTTTACAAAGCGATGAGGCCCGCCAATGGCAATGGCAGGATTGTCAAGGATTTTCCCCTCTATCAAGAGGGGATTAAGGGGTGTGTTCCTTTTCTGTCTTCTTCTGTTGTAGCGAAGATGTCAACCACTGCCTCTGTTGTTTTCTTTCTTGTCTGTCAATAGATGTGCATGGAGTGCAATAACGTTAGTTAGTTCCCTTCACAACCTGCTCAATACCGGCATCGGTATTAAATGTAGTAACCTCCGGTGCAATCCTCTTTATCAGTCCTGAAAGCACCTTTCCCGGTCCCACTTCAATGAAGGTATCAATTCCCGAATCAATCATGTTTCTCACGGAGTCCTCCCAGAGCAGGGTGCTGTCAAGCTGCTTAACGAGGGAGGCCTTGATGCTGTCCACGGTGTTGAGAAACATTGCGTCGGCATTGTTTACGATAGGCACCTCCGGGGGGTTGAAATGGATGTGCCTGAGCTCTTCTGCAAGCTTTATGGATGCCTCAATCATCAGTGCGCAGTGAGATGGAGCGCTCACGGCAAGCGGGATGGTCCTTTTTGCTCCTGCCTCTTTGGCGAGTCTCATCGCCTCTTCCACGGCCTCCCTTTTACCTGCAATAACTATCTGTCCGGGGCAGTTATAGTTTGCAGGAGAGACATAACCCGAGTTGACTGACAGGCATACCTCATCCATCTGTTCCCTTTGAAGACCGAGTATTGCAGCCATCAATCCCGTTGATTCCGGGACAGCGGCCTGCATAAAACGTCCCCTCTTTTCAGTCAGAAGGACGGCGTCCCTGAATTCAATCACTTCTGCAGCAACAAGTGCGGAGTATTCACCGAGGCTGGGACCTGCCACTGCTGAAGGCGCAAGTCCCTTTGCGGTCAATACCCTGTGGGCGGCTATACTTGCGGTAAGCAGGCAGGGCTGTGTCCTGAAAGTCCTGTTCAGTTCCTCCTTCGGGCCGTCAAAGCAGAGTGCTGCCACATCATAGCCGAGCAGTTCCGATGCCTCCTCAAAGGTCTCCCTTGCCACCCGGTACTCTTCATGCAGGGCCTTTCCCATTCCAACGTATTGTGAACCCTGTCCCGGAAATATAAATGCCATGCTCATAATCCTTTTACCTCTTTTAACTTCTTTATTATAACCGGCAGTACCTCATGGACGTCTCCGACTATTGCATAGTTTGCCACGTTGAAGATCGGTGCATCAGGGTTCTTGTTTATGGCTATTATGATGTCGGAGGACTGCATTCCCACAAGGTGCTGTACTGCACCTGAGATGCCGCAGGCAATATAGATTTTCGGGCAGACCGTCTTGCCGGTCTGTCCGACCTGATGGCTGTAGGGAATCCATTCTTCATCCACTGCAGCCCTTGACGCCCCGACAGCGCCGCCAAGGAGTCCTGCGAGCTCCTCGAGCATCTTGAAACCCTCTATATTTCCAAGTCCCCTTCCACCGGCTACGATAACGTCAGCCTCCTGGAGGTTTACCATTGTCTCGGAGACCTCTTTTATGGTATCCGTCACCCTTGTTCCAGACTGGATGTCATCGGCCTTTATCTTCAGTATTTCTCCTGTTCTGCTTTTGTCATACCGGCCCTTTTTCATGACCCTCGGCCTGACGGTTGCCATCTGGGGCCGGCGGTATGGACAGAGTATTGTGGCCATGATATTTCCCCCGAATGCAGGGCGTACCTGGAGCAGGTTTCCGGTCTCGGGATCAATTTCAAGTGAGGTGCAGTCTGCGGTGAGTCCGGTCCGTACCCTTGCAGCAACCCTCGGGAAGAATGACCTTCCGGTGGGGGTTGCGCCGGTGAGGACAATCTCGGGCCTGTGCTCTGAAATGAGGCGGGATAAAAGCTCCACGTAAGGTTCGTCATTAAAGTGTTCGAATATGGGGTCGTCTGAATGGTATACCCTGTCGGCGCCCCAGTGGATAAGCCTCTCTGCCTCTGAGTTGTCTGCGCCAAAGAGCACGG
>BDTQ01000241.1 GCA_002898135.1 bacterium BMS3Bbin07 | reverse complement strand
CAACCACATCATGGCAATGCAGTTCAAGCCCTATTGCAGTGTTTCTCAGCAGTGCGTTGGTAACAAGGCTGTTATCATGATACCGCAGGTCCTTTTCCCATTCCGGACCCATCCACGAGCAGCGTCCATCCACCCACACGCCGAAACGGAAGGGATTTCCTTTTGAATGGTTCTCCTGGCCGATTAAAGGGAAATACACATCGCGGATCTGATAATCCGAGTCAAAGTTGAAAAGAAGGTTACCGTTGCTTACGGGGATGTCTTTGGGCATGGGTTTTTATGTGGCTATGATGCCAGGCTGGAGGTGTTTCGGGAAATAGTCGATTAACAGCTGCCTGTAACTGTCTGATATTTTGTGGTCACTGGCTATCCGTTGGTATAACTCTGAATATTTATATGCCATGCTTGCTATGGAGAAATCATCCTGCACACGTCTGCGGCATTCATAGGGATCAATACTGTCAATGCGGTCAACTGCCTCGATCATGGCGCTAAGAGAATCCACAACAAATCCCGTCTTTCCATCCACCATTATTTCCGGAACTGCACCCCTGTTGAATGCTATGACCGGCGTGCCGCATGCCATTGACTCGATCAGGACAAGTCCGAACGGCTCTCCCCATTGTATGGGGAATAAAGTGGCCCGTGCATGCCGGTACCATTGTTTCTTGTACTCGCTGCCGACCTCTCCGATATAAATAATCTGCTCGTCGCAGTCCATTAACGGTTTTATCACATCTTCGAAATAGTTGCCATCAACAGGCTGTTTGCCGATATCAACGAACAGGTCGATAGAGTCTTTCAATTCCTCAAAAAACTCCCTGTCTGCGGCTTTGTCCTGGACACAGCCGGCAATGATAAGTTTAGACCCCGTTTTCCTGGCAACCTCTATGGCTTTATCCTGTCCCTTGTCCCGGGTTACCCTGCCGATAGTGAATAAATAGCTTTCCTTGTCAGGATGCCTTTTGACCGGGTATCTTTCCACTTCAATTCCGTGGTATACAACATTCCCGGTCTTCAGCCCGTTATAGTCCTGTTTCTGATATTCGCTTATCGGGATACAATAGACCTGAGGAGATGACATGGGCTTACACCAGCGCCTGAAAGCTCCTTCCATCAAGTAGTTTTTTGCGGCTACGTGAAGGGTCATCACGATTGGCACATGCATGCCCGATACAGCGTCGTAAATGTACTCAAGGGTTTTCAGATCATGCGTGTGGATGACGTCAATGTCGCCCATTCTTATCCTGTCTACTGCCTTTGAAAGGTGAATATTCAGGGTTTTGCGTTTTTCCGGGTTGTCTTGACTCCAATAGTTACCCATGCTTTTTTCAATGGTCACATAATGCTCACCGGCAACTCCGGAATCACCTGAACAGGCAACAATCGAGCGGTGACCTGAAGCATGGAGTCCCTTGTCGATGTTATAAATAACCATCTCAATAGGACCATAACCAAGGTTCGGCTTTATAGGCTGGTTAAGAGTTGCCACGTGCAACACCGTCAGTCTCTTATCTCGCGCTTTTATTGCCATGGCAGCTCCGTATGGGAATGGTGAGAAATTAATGGAAAGAAATTTTTGATTCCTTATAATACTACAATAATGAGGTAAATTACAATCCGGGTCCAATGATAAAAAACCTTAAACATGGAAAGGAAGCGATATGATTGACTCTGAACAGGTTAAACCCTTCTTATAAAATCCCTCGGTTTTCCTGCCCCTTTCGGTGGACCGACAAAGCCTTCTTCTTCAAGCAGTTCCATTATCCTTGCAGCCCTGTTATAACCTATCTTGAACCTCCGCTGAATCGACGATATTGATATCTCGCCCATGTTTTCGGCATGATCTATCACCTGCTGATAGAGTTCATCTCCCTCGGTTGAGCCTTCCTCAGCCCTCTCAGCCGTCTCAAGCTGGATTGCATCAAACATTGAAAAGTCCGGTTCTCCCTGTGCCTTTATGAAGGAGGTGACAGACCTTACCTCGTCTTCAGTTACATATGCGCCGTGCAGCCTGGTAAGCCTTGCGCCTGTAGCCATAAAGAGCATATCACCCTTGCCGATAAGTTGCTCAGCCCCCTGGGCATCCAGGATTGTCCTTGAGTCTACCTTTGTGGTTACCTGAAAAGCTATTCTGGTTGGAAAGTTTGCCTTGATAATCCCGGTGATAACATCCACGGACGGCCTCTGTGTGGCAAGTATGAGATGGATGCCCGAGGCCCTTGCCATCTGTGCAAGGCGGACGATGGAGTCTTCGACCTCCTTGGATGCGGTAAACATCAGGTCGGCAAGCTCATCTATAATAACAATGATGTAGGGAAGCCGCTCTTCCTCGGGGACCTGGCGATTGAAGTTGTCCAGGTTTCTTGCACCCTGCTCTGCAATGAGCCTGTATCTCCGCTCCATCTCCAGAACCATCTTCTTCAGCGCCAGTGTTGCCTCTTTAGGGTTTGTGACCACCGGGGTGACAAGGTGAGGTATACCGTCGTAGGTCGAGAGTTCAAGCAGCTTCGGGTCTATCATCAACATCTTCACCTCTTTTGGCGTGGACTTGAAGAGGATGCTCATAATCATGGAATTAATGGAGACACTCTTGCCTGAACCCGTGGTGCCGGCCACAAGGAGGTGGGGCATCCGGGAAAGGTCCGAGACTATGGGTCTTCCATAGATGTCCTTTCCCAGTGCAATGGTCAGTCTTGATTGGCTCTTCAGGAAATTTCCCGAGTCTATTATCTCCTTCAGTGGGACTATTCCCATCTGTTTGTTGGGCACCTCTATGCCGAGCGGTGTTTTCCCCGGTATGGGCGCAATCCTTATGCTGAGCCCGCCCAGTGCCCTTCCAAGGTCGTCTGACAGGGAGACGATCTTGCTTATCTTTATTCCGGGGGAGGGTTCAAACTCATACATGGTGACAACAGGGCCGGGATGGACGCGGGTAATCTTGCCGGTTATCCTGAAATCAGAGAGTTTCTCCTCAAGGAGGTGTGCCCGCTCAAAGAGCTCTTCCTTTCCCGGCTTTGCCACAGTCTCGTAAGTGCTCAGGAGTTGCAGTGGTGGAATGACATATGCCCCTGCTTTACGGGGAATCATATCCGGTAATTCCCCGGATTTTTTTTCCTTCACCCGGCCCTGTTTTATCATCTCTTTTATCATTGGTTGAGAAGGCTCCTCCACTACCTTTATCTTCCTGACCGGCTCGGGGGCATCCTCCTTTTTGTTTTCAAAGACTTTTCTTAATACATCAGAGGTGGAAACAGGACTCATTATGATAATGGAAGAAAAGAAGACCGAAAGGGTGAAGATATAGGCGCCGGGTAATGAGAGGAGCATTCTAAGTATCACGGATGCCTCCTCCCCCCATAACCCCCCGTAACTCATACTGTTTATACCAAATGTCCTTGAGGTAAGGGAGAGGAGAACAGGGGTGGATATTATAAAGAGGGGAAGCCCAGCAAGCAGTTCTTTTCTCTTTTCCTTGCCTAGCAGCCTCTTGATACCATAGAAGATAAGGAAGAATGGAAACAGGTAGGAAATATAGCCTAAAAGGCTGAGCAAGGTATCCGAGATATAAGAACCGATGATCCCGCCATAGTTCTTTGCAGGGCCCCTGCTGTGGGTGAGGAAGGAAGGGTCCCACTTTGAGTAGCTGATGAGGCTCAGTGTAATGTATACACTGAAGAGGGTAACCACAACCCCCGCCACTTCTTCCTTTATTCTTCTTATGCCTTCAGCCATGATTGATGGACTCGTAAAAAGTCCCTAATTGTCACCCTGAACTTGTTTCAGGGTCTCACTCGTTGATTTATATA
The DNA here is from genome assembly GCA_002898135.1 of bacterium BMS3Bbin07. Lineage (GTDB taxonomy): Bacteria > Nitrospirota > Thermodesulfovibrionia > Thermodesulfovibrionales > JdFR-85 > BMS3Bbin07. The sequence continues at coordinate 1,185 of BDTQ01000241.1, read as the reverse complement.
GGTTTTTAGAGCCTGATTCGGGATTCATCATGATTAGTAATCAGTGATTTAAAGAGTTTTGCAAAATGCGCTTATTATATAAATATGCGCTTATAATAAATAACTGATAACTATTATACCAGCAAGGGCAAACCTGTAGTAAACAAAGGAGCGAAGACTGAATCGTCTGAAGAACCAGAGCAGGGATTTGATGGTGATAAAGCCTGTGACAGCCGAGGCAATAAAGCCCGCGACAAAGAGGCTCAAGTCATAGCTGACCGGGTTTTTCAGCACATGAATTCCTTCAAGCAGCGTGGCCCCGGCAATAACCGGCATTGAAAGCAGGAAGGAAAACCTTGCAGATGACTCTCTCTCAATACCTCCGAAAAGACCGGCGGATATGGTTATGCCGGACCTCGACACGCCCGGTATCAGGGCCAGTGCCTGGGCAAGACCTATTGCTATGGCATTCTTTGTCGTTATAGAGGAAAAAGTCTTGTGACCCTTGTTTCTTTCGGCTATCAGCATGACAATGCCAACCACTACGAGTGAGGCAGCTATTACATAAGCGCTCCTCAGGGTTGTTGAGACCGCATCTTTAAACAGAATGCCTGCAACTCCAGCCGGAATTGTGGCTATTATAATCTTCAGCAGCAGGGGTCTCTCCACTGTGAGAAGACTCAGCCATTGTTTTCTGAAGTATACCAGCAGGGCAAGCAGGGTCCCGCCATGAAGTGCGATATCATAGCTCAGGGTGTCGAGGCCGCCCTGCCAGCCAAAAAACTTTGGTATCAATATCAAGTGGGCAGTACTGCTTACCGGAATAAACTCTGTAAGCCCCTGAACGATTCCTAATATTATTGCCTCAATCATAATCTGTAATTATAGCAGTTATGTTACGGGAATTTAAAACCGGGTCACTATTTATTATTTTGAGCGCATGTATCAGGGCGGTATGACGTTCTCCTTTGCAGATTGAGTATTTTAAAGGCAGCCGTATAGAATAGAGCATGTTTTTAAATTACAGGAAAGATATGGAAAGAGTCTTCTTTGATGCCCTCAGGGCCGTTGACCCGTACCTTGCAACAGCAAAGAGGCTGTCGGATTTCAGGGATGCAGCCGGCAAGCAGGGTGGCAGGCTGAATATCCTCGGTTTTGGAAAGGCCTCGGCGCGTATGGCCCAGGCAGCAGAGGAGACCCTTGCAG
>BDTQ01000240.1 GCA_002898135.1 bacterium BMS3Bbin07 | reverse complement strand
GAGCTGGACAGCGCCCGGAGATGATGGGGATACAGGCACTGCAGTGAGTTATGATATCAGATATTCCACATCAACAATAAGTGATACAACATGGGGTTCAGCTACTAAGGTAACAGGAGAACCGAAACCAGCAGTTGCCGGAATCCCTCAGTCAATGACGGTAACAGGGCTTGCACCTGAAACCACCTATTACTTTGCCATCAAGACCTCTGACGAGATGCCGAATATCTCTGACATTTCCAATATTTCTTCTAACTCGACACAGATTATAGAGGGCAGTGCCTATTATGTATCTCCTGATGGGTCTGACAGCAATGATGGATCTGTAGACAGTCCGTGGGCGACGATTCAATATGCTTCAGATAACTCTGGTCCTGGAGATACTGTTTACTTGAGAGAGGGAACTTACGTTCAGGGTGCTTCTATTCGCGGAGATCATGGGCAAGGTGGAGCAAATGGGCAGTTTTGGACATTGGAAGCTTATCCTGGAGAGGAAGCTGTGATCAAAGACAATTCGGTCAAGATTTACATGACGGAATACGTGAGGGTTAAAGGGCTTACTTTTGAAAACGGGAGTGTTGGGCTGAATTCGTATATTAAAGACGGATGGACCTTTCCAAGCCATACGGAGATATTGGACAATAAAATCACAGGGCCTCAATTAAGATATAACATGATAGGGGTTATAGGCGATGATAACCTTGTTGAAGGCAACACCATAATAATTACCGGTGGCGGAGACTCACTGGATCATGGAATTTATGTGATGTCAGGTTCTCGAAACATCATCAGAAACAATTATATTTCCGGGTCAAAAGGATACGGCATACACATATACGATGAGGTTAAACAAGGGAGGTCCGGACAGATACGGGATGTGGTGGTGGAGGGAAATATCCTTACCGGAAGCGCGCTTTCAGCGGGCATCATAGTGGCAACAGGAAACAGTAATGATCCTTTGGCTAAAAATATAACGATCCGAAACAATATAATCTATTCAAACGCGACCAGAGGCATTTCAGTTCGCAGCAACTCGCAAAATGTCTATATCTATAATAATACGATATATAGAAACGGCGAAGATGGGGACGGGATACGCATTGCCGTTTGTTGCGGTTCATTGGGTTCGATTAACGGTGTGACGATGAAAAACAACCTAATAGATATAGGGAGTTCCACCGGCTATCACATTAAGGTTGGAACCAGCGTTTCCGTTGTGTCTAACCTGGTGCTTGAGAAAAATCTCTACTGGCCGGGACCGCCTGCTCTTAAAAGTATAACTGATATTTCTCCGGTAGCAGGCAATCCTTTGTTTGTAAGCCCTGGCACAGCTGATTTCCATTTTCAATTCGGGTCAGCAGCAATTGATAAGGGTTTGACCTTGACGGATGTAACCACAGACAGGGAAGGAATAACCAGACCTAATGGCGCTGCCTATGACATCGGCGCTTACGAGTATCACTGAAATATTCAACTAAATATACCCTGGAGTGAGGACTGGAGTGAACGTTATTGACTACGTTGACTCATATGAAAAGACTTTTTTCTTTGTCGGTAACTGAACCCCTTCTTCTCTGTTCAGAAGCGATAGACGGGATAAAGAGTTGATGAGGCAATGGAGACGAAGATGCAATTTCGCGATTCAAGGGCCGGATGTCTCTAACGGCTTTATATGCTGTTTCTGTTCGTCGACTCACAGTTTTGCCGTAGGCTTCCTCCAGACAATCTCTCGCGATTTTGCCCTTGCCGGGCGTACACAATTCGCTCCACCTGACCGCTATTCCGCTGCGGCCTTCGGCCTTGCTCCATAGCGGCAGGTGAGCTCCGCACCGGGCGGTTCACACACGAGGACAGGAGGGGACACAACCCTTATTTCAGAATACCAGTTAGATATTGTCCTTGATTTGCTCGATAGCAAAGTCAACAACCTCTTTGTAATCCCCTTCACATAGACCGATAGCAAGCTCTAATAAATTCAGAACCTCTGCAGGTGAAACTTCTATCCCATATCTCTCTCCTGCCAACTGCGCGCCTAATTCCGCCAGAGCTTCTTTATTTTGAGGATCGGGTAAAGCCAAGCCAACGGCATATCTGCCGACCAGATCTCGAAAGGTTAATTCCGCTGTTGCCAAGGTTAACCAGTCAGTCCTTCTTTCTTTCCAGACCAGAACTTTTACCAGAAGGTAACGATCTTTCCAGGAACGAAGCAAATCAGCCTTCAGTAATTTTTCTCCAAGCCTGGGGTCATCATTATTTCTAAGTAACAAATCTATAGCTACTTCTACGGCAAGCTGTGCAAATTCAGGGTCAAGCCCGGTTTGGTATGAAAGCTCTTCAGCCTTCTCTACTACGTAACCCTTATTACTGCCAAGAGGATATTCAATATGGGCACAATGATCAGCGCCCCAGTCTTCATTATGAGTCAGCCAGCCGGAGGCAAAGGCCTTTTGAGTAAATCCCACGGCATAAGGCCTGAGATCTATATAGGTATAGTGGGTGTCCTCAAATGCTGTGGACCAATTTTCAGGAGTGGCCACATACAGTGACAGGTCTGGTGCTATACTCCCGTAATAAAGGTTGATGTTATTGATGTTATTGTCCTTGAAAACCTGTTCAGCAATGTAAAGATGGGTAGCTGAGTTAAAGGCATAAGCACTTGACAGCCCTAAAGTTAAAGATAATACAATTAAAAAGAGACCTGTCTTAAACAGCTTTTTCATTTTGAATCCCCCCTTTTTTATAAGATCGAGACAACCGTTAGCTTCCTTTCAAAACAAAAAGCCCGAGCTTACTAAAGGTTCGTCTTTCGGCACCCGCCGCTTTCCGCCCTCTTCTCACAAAGGGTTTGTTTTTCTCTGGTGACCCTGCATCTATTATCTATATATCACATAATGCGTAATTTGCCAACTTAAAAAATTTAATGAAGTCATTAAATTACCTTAAATCTTCCGGACGTTTACGAGAGCCTGAAGCAAGTTCAGGGTGACAGTCTATGATTTGGGTAACAGCCCATTGAAAAAGATATGGTTGAATATACGGCGGATTTGTTTTTCATGGAAAAGAAAGGAAGGATATCCATGGATGGGGCTATATTTGGGTATTCACAGCCTTATGAACGTGATGTTATAGAGTCCTATGTTTCTGTTTTGTATGTTGTTGAAAATAGTTCTGCAGAAAAGGCAGAAATTATATTGGAAATGGGCAGCTATTCTCCTGGAAAAGAAGGGCTGTAAAGGGTTTTGGCCGATTAGTGGAGAGCCTGCCATGGGGTAGGGGGGAACCCAGAGTCATTGGATTTGGGGTTACAGCAAATCGCAGCTGTAAAAAAAGGTTAAACTGTATGATGAAGACAAGAGAAATCCCGGCCAAAAACATCCTCTCGAAATCAAAGGTCTTTGATTATACCCTGAATCCCTTACATTGGTTGCCAATACGGTTGTACTTACTGCTATGCAAGGTTCATGAAGAGTTCTTCATCCGTACGGGGAAGGATTTGAGGAGTTCCTTTGAAAGGGAAGGCATCCCCTGCGAGGTATTGTTTTAAGATATACTACCCGGATCCAGGATAAGAGGCTTTAAGGAGAGACATTATAAACCCTTCACCTCAGATTAATCATGTCTCTCCTTTGCAGGGGGGAGCCCAAGGATTCACTTTCCATCTATTCCTTGTCAGAGCCCTTTTTGTCCTCTTCAAACATACCGCTTAGTATTTTATTCGCACAGAAACTGCCGCACATGGTGCAGGTATGGGAATCTCCGTTTCCGCGTTTTTCCTTTATCTCCCGGGCCCTTTCAGGGTCAATTGCGAGTGAAAACTGTTTCTGCCAGTCCATATCC
>BDTQ01000239.1 GCA_002898135.1 bacterium BMS3Bbin07 | reverse complement strand
TTTCGGGAGAGACAGCCGGAAAGAGGTCTCTTCATTTGAAGTAAAAGAGAGGGTTGGCAAAAACTATATCAAGTATCCTGCATCATTTAAACCCCTTGTTGCAGAGATCGGTATATTAAAAAATGGCGAATTTGCCGGGCTGTTAAAATCAAGGACTGTTTTAGTCCCTTCTCTTGAGACTGCAAGGACAGGAGATGAAATCTGGATGGAAAGGATAAAAGGCTTTGGCGGCACTGTATGGGTATCAGGAAGTGAGGGTACTCGTGATATATCATCATCCGGGATTATAGAAAGAACGGCCCTCCAGAACTATTATGAAGCGACCCGGGCAGGGCATGGAATTTCTGCTTCCAGTGAAACATTAAGGACCAAGAATTCTTAATACGGAAAAGATTATGAAAGGATACTGGATCCCTGTACTGCATTCACACCTCCCCTTTGTAAAACATCCCGAATACGACTACTTTTTAGAAGAGCATTGGCTTTTTGAAGCCATTTCCGAAACGTATATCCCCCTGCTTATGAAGATGAAAGAGATGGTTGACGGAAATATTGATTTCAGGTTGACCGTGTCAATAACTCCGCCTTTGTTAGAGATGCTCTCGGACGAATACCTCACAGAGCAATACCTGAAACACCTGGATAAACTCATTGAGCTGTCTGAAAAAGAGATTGTTAGATTAAACGATGACAGGGATTTTCTGCCTGCGGCCACTTTTTACAATAATAGATTTAAAGAGATAAAGGCTTTTTTTACAGGTTTTCTGAATCACAATGTATTAAACGGCTACAGGCATTTCAGGGATTCAGGAAACCTGGAGATTATCACCTGCGGGGCCACTCACAGCTTTTTGCCCCTTCTTGGCACAAATCCCAGGGCAGTTGAGGTTCAGATTAGAGTGGCAGTAGATTCTCATAGTAAACATTTCGGGGGGGCACCGGAGGGGATATGGCTGCCTGAATGTGCTTATTTTGAGGGGCTTGACGGGGTACTGGAGAAGTATGGCATAAGATTTTTCTTTCTGGATTCACACGGATTGATTAATGGCAGGCCCACACCGAAATATTCAGTTTATGCCCCTGTCTACACAGTGAATGGAGTAGCGGCATTTGGCAGGGACCCTCAGTCTTCCAAACAGGTATGGGACTCCAGTGAGGGGTATCCCGGTGATTTCACTTACCGCGATTTTTACAGGGATGTGGGTTTTGACCTCGACTTTGAGTATATTAAACCATACATCAGCCCGGACGGAATCAGGACCTTTACGGGGCTTAAATATTACAGGATTACCGGCTCAACCGATATCAAGGAGCCCTATGATCCGGTAGCTGCACATAAAAAAGCCTTTGAGCATGCCCTGCATTTCCATTCTGCAAGAAAAGAACAGATTGAAACGCTGGGTGCACTTATGGACAGGCCCCCGGTAGTGGTCTCACCCTATGATGCCGAGCTTTTTGGACACTGGTGGTTTGAGGGCCCTGATTTCCTGTACCATCTCTTTTGCGAGATTGATAAGGGCAGGTTTATGAAGGCAATAACCCCCACGGAATACCTGAGTCTGCATCCGCAAAATCAGGTGATATCTCCAGGCCCCTCCTCCTGGGGTTACGAGGGATATTATGATGTATGGCTTAATGAAGAGAACGACTGGATTTACAGGCACCTGCATTATATGGCCGATACACTGGAGGGCCTTGCAAACAAGCATTACAACGAGACAGCCCCTGTAAGGAAACGGGTCCTGAATCAATTAACCAGGGAACTGCTGCTTGCTCAAAGCAGTGACTGGGCATTTCTGATGACAACAAAGACTGCTACGGAATACTCGGCAAAAAGGACAAGGGAGCATATCCTGAACTTCAATAAATTAGTTGACGGCTTCCTGACGAACACCATTGATACGGCATTTCTTGAATGGCTGGAGTACAAGAATTCGATATTTGATGAACTGGATTTCAGGGTCTATGCAAGTAAATATGATTACTGATCCCTCAAGTTGCAATGCTGAGATGGAAAGTTGACACGTTATTAAACTGGCAACTATTCAGGGAGACATCTTCCTCCGTAATATCATTCAGTTAACCATTGAAAAACCTGCTCTTTACACACCCCCCGCCCCCCTCTTTTTAGAGGGGAGTTACTATACTCTCCCTGCTTTTTCAAGACTGGCTTTCACCTGCCTGCTCTTCCCGGCAAAAACTGCAACAGCAAGAAACTTTCCCCTCTATCAAGAGGGGCTTAAGGGGTGTGTTCCTCTTCTCTTTTCCTTCTGTTCCCACGGCTTTTATTCGGAAAAACCTGTTTGTCCCCAATCTCTACTACACTTAACCTGATAAAAACTCTGTTTTTTATTTACCGGGGTTATAAAGCAATTCTTTCAGGTTTTTTTTTATAATATAAACGCTTTACATATTACTTTTTCTGTTATGAGCGGGTTTTGTACAAAATATATACCCGGAAGGGAGGCATAAAATTGGAGAGGGTTTTAAGCGGCATGCAACCAAGCGGATATCTGCATATAGGAAACCTGATGGGGGCGTTACATAACTGGGTCAGGTTACAGGATGAGTACGAGTGTTTTTACTTTGTTGCAGACTGGCATGCCCTTACTACCAACTACACCAACCCGTCGGTCATAAAGGAGTACACTGCCGACCTGCTGCTGAATTTCCTTGCTGCGGGGCTCGACCCCGACAAATGCACCATCTTTGTGCAGTCCAAAGTGCTTGAGCATGCAGAACTCCATGTACTCCTGAGCATGATAACCCCTCTGGGCTGGCTTGAGAGGGTGCCTACGTACAAGGAGAAGAAAGAGGAGATCAGGAATAAGGACCTCGGCACTTATGGATTTCTCGGCTATCCCGTCCTGCAATCAGCCGATATATTAATCTACAGGGCCGGATATGTCCCGGTCGGTATAGACCAGGTGCCACACCTTGAGATAACAAGGGAGATTGCAAGAAGGTTCGGTTTTCTTTACAAAAATGACGCCCTGATAGAGCCGGAACCCCTGCTTGCGGAATTTCCAAAGGTCACAGGGCTGGATGGCAGAAAGATGTCAAAGAGTTATGACAACGCCATATACCTGAACGATCCGCCGGAGGTTGTGGAGAAGAAGATACTCACCATGGTGACTGATACGCAGAGGATGAGGAGGACTGACCCGGGAGACCCTGAAAAATCCCCAGTGTTTCAGTTGCACAGGATATTCTCTTCAAAAGATGAGATTGAGGAGGTGGCTAAGGGGTGCAGGGAGGCAAAAATTGGGTGTATAGACTGCAAGAAGATACTTATAAGGAATATTTTTAAGGTCCTTGAGCCTATATGGGAAAAAAGGAAAGAGTATTCTGAAAAACCGGAGTTAGTGAAGGAGATAGTCGCCTCCGGCGTGCAGAAGGCAACGCGGGTGGCAAGAGAGACCATGACAGTGGTGAAAGAGACCCTCGGACTGTATTAATCTGAAATCAGCCAGTGGCCTCATTTAATGCCTCAAGGAAGATGCTGTTGTCTTTGGGTGTTCCCACGGTGACCCTCAGACAGTCCTTCAGGGCAGCGCCCATATACCTGATCAGTACCCCTTTTGAGAGGAGTTTCTTATACACAGCAGGGGCATTGCTTACCTTGAATAGTATAAAGTTTGCCTCTGAAGGATAAGGGGTTATGCCTTCCATTTCCCTCAGCCCGTCAAACAGCCTCTCCCTTTCACTGCATATTATCCTTAAAGTCTTCTCTACCTCTCCGAAGTTTTTCATTGCCTCTACTGCAACTGCCTGTGAGAGGGCACTGACATTAAACGGCAGTCTTACCCGGTTGACGGCCTCGATCAAGTCCTCCCTGCCAAGGAGGAGCCCGACCCGGAGGGCGGCAAACCCGACCTTGCTCAGTGTCCTCATAATTGTTACATTTTCATAATCCTTAAGCACTTTAAGCATTCCCCTCCTGCTTGAGAAGGGCTGATACGCCTCATCAATAACAACAATGCCCCTTGAGGCATTAATAATTTTCAAAATCCGCCCGGTAGAAAAACAGTTTCCAGTTGGATTATTCGGGGAGCTTAGAAATATGAGCTTTGGACGATACTTCCTTATGGTATTGAGCATCTTTTCAGTATCAAGGTCGAATGCACTGTCAAGTGGAACGGCGATTCTCTCTTCCCCGAGGGCCTGTGCAGT
>BDTQ01000238.1 GCA_002898135.1 bacterium BMS3Bbin07 | reverse complement strand
AAGACTGGGTAGTGAGCCAGTTTGGCCGCAAGATGTTTGATCTGTATTTTAAACAGTACAGTGAAAAGGTCTGGGGAATTGATTGCAAAGAGATAAGTCAGGAATGGGTTGCTGAAAGGATAAAGGGTCTTTCTCTTTGGGAGGCGATAAAGAACGGTTTTACCAAGGTCAGCGGGAAGAAGTTAAAGACCCTGGCTGATGAGTTTATTTATCCACCGTACGGAATCGGTCAGCTTTCTGATAACTTTCAGAAAGGTATAGAGGAAGCAGGCAGTTCCGTAATGACCGGGACAAAAGTAGTTAAGGTTAATCATGAGAACTTTCATGTGAGCAGCATAACGGTTGATAATAATGGAAAGCAGTATGATATCGAGGGTAAGGAATTTATCTCCAGTGTTCCGCTGACACACCTTGCAAAGATGCTCCAGCCAGCTGCTCCAGCCGATATACTGGAAGCTGCCTCCAAATTAAGATACAGGGATATCGTAATTGTGACGGTAATGCTCGACCGTGAAAAGGTGACGGACCTGACATGGTTATATTTCCCCGAGAAGGACATGCCTCTGGGAAGGATACATGAGCCGAAGAACTGGAGTCCCTATATGGCCCCGGAAGGGAAGACACATGTAGTGGCCGAGTTCTTCTGCTTTAAGGGTGACAGGATATGGAACTCAAGTGATGAGGAGCTTACATCCATTACAGTAGAGAATCTTGAGAAACTGGGCTTTATTAATAAAAACGAGGTCATAGACAGTTATGTGGTGAGGGCGGCAAAGGCGTATCCACTTATGGAAGTCGGATACCGGGAGCCTTACGAGAAGCTCGTGCAATATCTGAAGAACTTCAAAAACCTTCGTCCTATCGGCAGAGGCGGTCTGTTCAAATACTATAATATGGACCGTGCCATGGAGTCAGGGATAGAGGTGGCTGAAGAAATATTAGGCAAGAAGGTGTTAGAGTGAAAAAAAAGGTATGTATAAATGGTGAATTGACATGAAGTGTTTTCTTGTAGTCCCGGCATGGTTGCCGGAGGATATATTTTCGGCAAAGACGGCAGGATCCCAGATAAACTACTGGCAGCCACTTGGCCTGCTCTATATTGCTGCATCTGTGAAGCAGGCAGGGTATGAGGTGAGATTCCTCAACGGCGCCTTTATGCGCAATGCAGAGATAATGAAGGAGATCGAAAAAGAGAGACCGGATATTGTGGGGCTCTATTCAACGACATTCGGATGGAAGAAGGCAAAGGAAGCAGCCAGGGCCATAAAGGAGATAGATAAAAACATATTTGTCTGTGTTGGTGGTCCTTACCCGATTGCGATGCAGGAAAAATGCCTTGAGGACTGCGATTGGCTCGATGCAGTGGTGACGGGTGAGGGTGAGTATACCCTGGTTGAGATGATGGAGAGATTATCTGAGGGTAAGGGAATGGAAGGGGTGCTTGGTGTGGTATACCGTGAGGGTGGGGAGATAAGGAAGAACCCGCTGAGACCCCTTATCGAAGACCTTGACAGCCTGCCTTTTCCTGCAAGAGACCTTTTGGGTGAGGGAGCAATCAAATACGTCCCGCCGCCGGCTACATACAAGAGAAAGCCTGTGGCGGTAATGATAACATCCAGGGGGTGTAACCGCAAGTGCCTCTTCTGTTTTCAGATAGACAAGACCCGCAAGAGCGGAGTCAGGTACCGCAGTGTAGAAAATGTGATGGAGGAGATAGAGCTGTGCCTGAAGCAGGGGTACCGGGAGATAAAATTCATAGATGATACCCTTGCCGCAAATTACGACAGGGCGATGCAGATAGCAAAGGAGATCAAGGCGCGTAAACTTGATTTTACATGGTTTGCATCTGCGTGTGTCAGTCAGGTGGACAGACCGCTTCTTGAGGCTTTTAAGGAGGCAGGGTGCTGGTCCATTTTGTTTGGGGCAGAGAGCGGGGTGCAGAAGAATCTCAATGCCATCAAAAAGGGGATTACCCTTGAACAGACGCGCAAGGCAGTCAAGACAGCCAAGGAGGTTGGGCTGAAGGTGCTTACGCCTTTCCTTTTCGGCATACCGGGGCAGACATATGAGGATGGACTCAAGACCATAGAGTTTGCCTGTGAAATAGACCCTGATGTGGCCAATTTTCACGCCCTCACACCCTTTCCGGGCTCTGAGCTTTACGACAATATAGAGAAGTACGGGACGATGTCGACAGACTCCAGTGACTTTACTTATCAGGGCGCTGCATTTGTACCCTATACCATGACCAGGGAAGAGATATGGAAGCTGAGGCAGTTGGCTTTCAAAAAATTCTATTCAAGGCCGAAGTATATTTGGGGACGGATACTGCGGATGCGGACAAAGGACGACCTGAAGGCCGCGCTCCAGGGTGCAAAGAGTCTCTTCTGGCTGTGGGTAAAAGGAGATATATTCCGTAAGGATAAAGGTGTTTCGTAAAGGGTTTTTAATCCGGGAGGGAGGAGAAAACCGGATTAAAAAGTGGGGGGTACTGCAGGAGTCCCGGGGTTTCAGGGGCAGGCGACAAAAACCATTCGGTTTAGGTTATAATTGTCCGGCATACGGCTAAGGTATCCTCAGTAAGGCATAAACAATTCAAGCAGTATTTATGAAGGGGAGGTGATAGAAGGCAGCAGATACAGCGGATGTGGAGTGAGTGGCTCAACCTCGTACCATAAATTTTAAACGAAAAGGAGGCAAAGGGGAGAAATGAGTTTTCTAAAACGTAAAAAAAGTCTTTCAATATCCCTGGTATCGGTTCTCATGATACTGACGGTTTCTTTGTTTTTGTTTAGCTGTGCAGAAGACTATGATACTTCTGAAGAAATAGCCGCTGAACGGGTGGACCCCAAGGTTAATGTCCTGGTAGATCCCGTTGAACTCAAAAACTGGCTGGATAATGGTTATCCAGGGGATATTTACGGTAACACCAAGGTGGTTGTACTCTTTGTTGGTACCCAGGACCAGTACGATGCCGGCCACATACCCGGCTCTCAGTTGGTCAGTTATGGTGACATCAAGGCTGACAGGTCGGATTTAGTTGGGGTAAGTCCTACAATCGATATGGTTGCTACAAAGGCCCAGATGGATGCGGTCATACAGAGGACAGGCATAAATGGAGGTACGCTGATCGTTATAACCGGTCCAAGTGGTAACTTTTCATTCATGAACACTGCAAGGGCATACTATAATTTCCGTTACTGGGGATTTCCGAGGAGCAAGCTGAGGGTCCTGGACGGGTTTGTTGATACCACATGGGCGGATGCCGATTATCTCCTTGAGTTTGAAACCCCCGCAGCGCCTGAACCTTCCACTTACAGTGTCTGCTACCTGAAGCAGGACCCCGACAGGTTCAGGGCACCGCTTGAGGATATGATAAATGTGGAG
>BDTQ01000237.1 GCA_002898135.1 bacterium BMS3Bbin07 | reverse complement strand
GCTTACAGTATAGGCCCCGGAAGTATTTGAAGTATATCTTGGTCCAGTACTGCTGGTGGTGCTGTCCTGAGCGAAGTATCCGGTTGCCGTCCAGAGTGATTCGGCGAGAGGTGTTGATGAAGTAGATGGACTGTTTGCGATCTTGTTTATTATGTCATCCTTAACTGCATTATAGTACCCAACCGGAACTACTACAGTTCCACCATCTATCGGAATAATTGCACCTCCACCCGAGGTGCCCGTCTCTCCCTTGCAACTGCTGCCGCCGTCATCGTCTACTGTCCCGTCGGTTATCAGTTCAAGGCCCCATCTTACGCTGCTGCCGACCCTCTGAATTACCCCCTCGGGCTCTGAGCTACTGTGTACAGTAACGTAATATGTAGTGGAATTAACGCTGAAATAAGCTATCGGAGCTGTTGATGTACCTGTTGCATTATCAAAGCTGAATGTTAGGGGACAGTCGCTGTAAGGTGTATAATTCGCTGAATTAAGGTTTCCATCTTCTGCAACACAAAGTTCCTTTTCGTATCCCTCAAGTTTAATATGTGCCGACTTTCCAATAAGGTCGTCAGGGTGTCCGCCGGTTATGCCTGCCCTGGCTTTTGTCCTTCCACCAATGAGGGCTTTCTTTATTATATCGGATCGTCTCATTGCAAGCCAGTTCAGGAAATTACCATCCCATGTGCCTGCCGGTCTGCCATCAGATTTATTGCCAACCGACTGGAACTCTCCTGAGAGATATGTATACCATTTATAAGGATCAAAGTAACCGTAATATTCTCTATTTGGATCAAACCCTACACTTGTCGGGATAGCTGCACGTCCACCACTTGAAGTCCTTGCATTCCAGTTAAAATCATAGGCAAAGTAGTTCAGGGAAATCGAGGAGTCCAGGTTGATAAGCACATTAGGCTTTATCAGCTTGCCGCCAAAGGGAGGATATGCTGTATATTGTGAAATTGATGGAGCGTCGTCTGAAAGTGCAAAGCTGCCGGAAGTGAGTATAAAGACCATAATTGTCATCAGGAAAAGGAGTTTTCTGAAATATTTTCCTGTTGTTTCCTTTCTTGTATTTTCAGAAGCCTTCATTTTACCCTTCCTCCTTTAGTCTGTGTATAAAGTTGAACAGTTGCCGTTTTTCCATCATTCCCCGAAAGCGTTCGGGATTGCGGGAATGACAAATAACCGTAATTTATACATTGTAAAATCCCCTGGTCCCCCTCTACAGAGGGGGACTCCTTAAAACCCCTTTATAGGGGGTAGGGGGATTTCGTGTTGTCCCTTTGGTGAACTCTTAACTTTTTTTAATGTTACCGAGTATTAAGCAATATCAATGCCTGAATTTTTTTCCTTATATTTCAGGATATTGCAGGGAAGTTTGTTGTTGGCAGGAAAAAAACATGTAATCTGCTTCACAGTTTATGTACGCAACCGTCATAAAAATTTATCAGGAGAACGCAGGGTAGGGGAGAGAAAAGAGGTTAAAAAATCTTTGGTTCAATCGTAGAAATTGAAAACACCTGATCAGTCAGTCATTCCGGCTTGTCCGGAATCTTTTCTATATATGACGACTTATAAAATTGCGCATAATATAAAATTCTCCCAAAGTCTGTCATGTCCCGAACGCTTTTGGGGCATCCTTCCTGTGAGAAAGTTTCCCGACAAGCGGGAATGACACAACATGCGCAATAATTTATGACGCTGTGTATACAATATCTTCGTATAAATCCCTAAATGTCGGATTGCTTTGTCTAATAAGTTCTATCTTCTCCTGTCTGCTCATATTTTTTATCTGCTTTTCCCTGATAATAGCGCTGAAGCTATTATCACACAACTCGTAATATACGAGTTTGTGAAGATAATATTTTGCTGTAAAACTGCGTGGGTTAAGATTGTTTTTATGTTCATAGACTCTTCTTATGAGGTTTTTTGTTATTCCTGCATAAAGAGTTGGCCTGGCATTAGCCATAATATACAATGCAAAGCGTTTATCAAGCATGGAACCATCTTGTTAAGAAAGATTCCCCGAACGTTTTCGGGGAATGACATTATGCGTTGTGGTTAATGTTAACTTGAATTCTAAGCTTGTTTTCAACTAAAACACGTAAGAGCCAAATCTTTTTGACAGTGGTTGATTTTTCAAATAGCCCTATCAGCCTTCACGTTCAAGAAAACCTATCGTAGTGCTAAAAGGCAGGATAATCTCACCACCGTGACCGTCTTTTATTGACACCGTTATGTCGTGCTCTCCTTCGTCATCGGGTGTTACCAGCCAGGTTATAACGCCGGTTTCTGGGTCGATCGTCATGCCCTCCGGCGCCTGCTTAAGGGTATAGGTGAGACTGTCGCCGTCTGGGTCAAAAGCATTGATCCTTGCCGAGTAGATAGAGCCGTTAAATTCTGTTTCCAGTTCGTCGGAGACAACCGGCGCTGAATTGGCAACAAGGTTTTCAAGGATTATCGCACGGCCTTTTGTTTCGCCGTCAGCCGGGGTTATTTTTACAGAGACCCTGTCGCCTCTTTTTATAAAATCGCCGTTCAATATCCCGGGGTCATCAAGTACCCGCTGCGGTATGCACTCTCCGTTTATAAACCACTCGTAATCAACTGTTACACTATCACCGTCACCGTCGAATGTCTTTATTTCAACATGCAGGTCATCTCCTTTTCTCGGGGTTCGAGGCAGGAGTTTGGCAGACTGGATTTTAGGAGGGATATTGGCAATAACCAGAGGGTCGGAAAGACATTCTCCTCTGTCTTTAGCTGAAACCTTTACTCTCACCTCATCGTGCTTTCTGAGTCCGGAGTATTTGAGAACAAGGCCATTGGCCCCTGTGATCTCAGTGTTGTTTACAAACCACTGGTAGCTCAGATCCCCGGGATTTGCTCCCCTTACGTACACTGTGATAGAGTTGTTCCTTGTTGCGTCCTCAGGAATTAAATTAATCGTGTAAGGACATTTTTTTTGAGGCTGTGACGCTTGTACAGCTTTTTCCTGATCTGCATTTCCACAGGATATTATCAACAAAAGTGTTAGCGCCAGTACTATTGTTTTCATAATCAGATTTATTTTAGCACAACTCAGCCGTGTTTTCTTGATGTGCAGGAATTTAAGTAATTATTTAGACTGGATTAAAAGGATATTTTTAAAGTATTATCCTAATCTTTTACTGTTTTCTCTGTGTCCTCAGCGAGCTCTGCGGTGAACTATTTCTCTTTAGTACGGTAAAACTCCCCCTTTTTCTGAAGGGGGAGTTCAATCTGTCCGTCACCCGCTACCTACTGCCGGCACTCGCCTGTCTTCCAGCCGGCGATACCGCTTGTTAAGCTAAAGGGCGTTTCTGTTTCTATCTGGAATTCTTTGTCTATGGAGGTCTTGGCAAATGCCTTAAGTGAACCGCCCCTTGTAACCATGGCGCTGACACTTGCAAAGCCCTCTTCGAGAAATCTTGTTCTGCTTACAGTACTCGAAGTATCGTCTGTAAAGATATAGTTCTTATAGGCTGTGCCTGTTTCGTAATAGACTGCCCAGAGGTATCCGCTTCCCTGGCTATTACTGCAGATGTCTTCTTCCGGTATGTATGAGGTGAAGATGAGAAGACCTCCAAGCACAACAGGTTTTGCGAATGAACGCTCCCCGTTGAGACTCTCGTGTCCCGGTACAGATGGGAAGTTTATAGTCCAGCCATCTGCTGCTGCAGATGCACTAATGATGCTGCTCCATGTCTGGGCATTTCCGCTGCAGTCCGTAACAGTGCCGCCTTCGCAGACATCTACTGCAGAAGCATCGTAAAGGTCTGCCTCTGAGACAGTAGTTGTGCATGTGTAATTTTGCCAGGGCTTGCATACATCCTTTACGCCGTAAAATGCTTGGGGATCCGAGGTCAACTGGTCATCCGAGCCGATGAACTTGCCTGTACCGAAGAAAATCCACATGTTCCCTTTTCCATCGAGCGCGGCAGATGGTGCAGAGGTTACCGCTTTATTGTCGGAGGTGGAGATGAGGGTTGAGAGCACCCAGTCATTGACAGAAGTGCTGTTCTTTGTAACAAGCCTGTACATGTTGCCTCCGAACTGATTATAGCCCGTCCCTTTATCATAAGCCTCTCCTATGTATGCAACATCGACCTTGTAGTCAAGGTTGACGTCAACAGTGATGGGGTCTGTCATAAAAGCATTCGTGGCTGTGTCAAAGGACTTCAAAAGGCTTCCGGTCTTCAGATCAACTACAAAGACCTTGCCTGTCTGGTCACTGCTTACATTAGAGCCTGCATCAAACTCGGTAGGCCCTGAGCCCACGATCATGACCCAGAGGTCGTCGGTATCTGATGCCTTGACTCTTGCCACTGCCGGGTATGACGTGGTAAGGCCGAGGCCCATATCCGGGATTCCATCAGAGTCTGCATCCTGGTCTGTAAATGTCCAGAGGAGCTTCGGCGGCTTTTCCGGGTCGGTTATATCAAGGGCAAAATAGGCCGAGAATGTCCGGTACTTATTGCTCCCCGCTGTCCACTCCATGTCTTTCCCTCCAAGTCTCATGCCGCCAATGAGTATGGTCCCCCATCCGTTGGGGTGGTCGGCATCAGGCGTAAATATCCGTACATCTGTAACCTTTGGCTTCAGGTCAACATAATAGACATGGGTGTAATTGTTGTCTGTTAGCCATTTAAGGTGGGGGAGGAGCTGCTGAGGTATAAATCCCCAGAGTTCATCACCGAGGGCAGTCCCTCCTGTGATACAGTTTCCGTTCGTGTCCCTGGCTGTGGCATACGTATATTTGGCAGCGCTTGTGTCATAGCAATAGAACCCTGCGTTAAAGGCATGGAGCATGCCGTCATTGGCGCCGGCATAGACAACATTTCTCCTGCCTTTATATGTTCTGTAGAAGCTTGTGTAGGAGATGTCCTTATAGCGTCTGTCATAGTTTTCCTCGGGAGTGCCGACTGGTGTCGGGGATGAGTAGATAATGTCACCAAGCTTCCATGTATTTTCCGTGCCGTTAATGGTAACCGTCCTTGGCCTGTACCCGGGGATATCCACACCCCTTATGTAATTGATTATGTCTGCTGCTTCTGTATTATCCGTTGCCCTGAGATAGTCTTTCAGTGCAGTAGCGTTTGATGTTACAAAGTTATAATCGGTCCCATCAATTGTGGTGTAGATTAACCTGTCTCCGGCTGGTTTCTCCCAGAGTTTCTCTCCAGCTTCCCATAACGGAGGGTCTGAGACATTGCCGTCGGCATCCACCTCCGATGCCCTCAGGTAGCCCAGCCACTGTCTGACTGTGGAATTTCCAAACTCCCGTTCAGGGTAAAAAGATGCCTGATAGAGCATTCCGTTGCCACCGGCACCCCTTGAGCCGGCAAAGGCCGGCGCTGAGCCTGATGCGGTCTTTGCCAGTATATCAAACAGGGCCTTCAGCAGGGCTGTTTCGAGCTCATCTCCGGTCTTTGCTTCATAAAATGTGTCGTCATAATCATCATTATCAGTGTTGTACTCACTGGCCTGGTTTGGCACAAAATCACTGGCTGATTCAATAAAGCCGCCGTTTCTTGCTGCTCCGCCGCCGCCATTTAAATAATCATTAGGGGGTGTGCCTGAACCGGAAGACCAGTTCAGGAGCCTTCTTGCATCAGGTTTTCCATCACCGAAATTGGCATAGATGAAGTAGTGAGTGAGATACTGCTCCGTAGGCAGTTCAGGCTGAGTCCGCAGGTCCCTGTAAGAATTTCCGGCGTCAACATGACCCCAGAGTGCGACGTTATCAACAAAGTGGGAGCCGTTTAATATTGAACTCCAGAAGTAGTTAAGGATACTGCCCTCGGCAGTTTTGGTGCTCTGGTCTGCCCAGCCTGGTAAACGGTTTGTGCCGTCGGCATAGGTGTTACCGTATCCCCTCGGAGGGGCTGGAGACGGAAGAAAGTCTGTATCCTGGGTCGGCTCTCCGTCTGTGATTGTTATGACGAAACTGTCGCCGCAATACACCGGCTTGGGGTCTGAAACAGTCCAGCCATAATTGTAAGGGTCTACAGGTATATCATCAGTTACTTCGGTTTCTAACGGATAGGAGGTTGAATAATATCGTCCCGCACTATTTCCCGTAGCACTCTCCTGCCTGAAATATCCGGTTGCTGTCCAGAGGGACTCTGCAAGGGGAGTGGCCGGTGTCCAGGCTATCATTTTTGAAATCGTATCTACGATTGTATCAACGTTGTCATAACCGACAGGCACCTTTATCTTTCCACCCTTTACGTTAATGATCGAGGTTGCCGCGCCCATCCCCTGCCCCCCCATACGCCAATAGCCGCCTACCTCGTCATATCCCTTGTACATACCCATACCCATACCCTGGTTAGCTTGCCTCTCTGCCTTGGCAACTACGTCATCATCCATGAACTCGAGGCCCCACCTCACACTGTTGCCAATCCGCTGTATTACACCAAGCGGTGCTCTATCTTCCAAGTCACGATGGACAATGACCTTGAAATTATTAGTTGCAGTGTTCGTATAGGAAGAACCGATACTGAAGGCAGGAATATCGTTATAGGAGGTATTGTTTGAGCCCATTCCACCCATTTTTAGTCCCTCGTCATTGTCAAAAGTGAACGTTACCGTCCCAGTATAAGGCGTATAGTTTTCTGCGTTGGAGACCTTCTTCTGATATCCCACATACTTGGTGTAGACATACGGGGGTTCTGCAACAAGATCCTGGGCATGAGTATCTGTATCCGTTACCATGCCGGCCCTGAGTTTTGTCTTGCCGCCGATGAGCGCCTTCTTCAGCAGGTCGGACCGTCTCATGGTCAGCCAGTTGAGGAAATTACCGTTCCATGGCCCACCATCAGCCTTAAACTCACCGCCACTATATGAATAACCCTTAGCAGAATCAAAGTAGCCATAGTAGGTTTTGTTTGGATTATATCCCTCACTGGGCAACGGGTCTGCAGGCCTTGGAGGTCCTCCCCCCATTGTTGTCGGGGCCGTCATTGCGTTGTAGTCAAAGTCATAGGCAAAGTAGTTCAGGGAAGTGGATGTATCCAGGTTTATAAGTACGTTCGGTTTTACTATTGTGCCGCCAAAGGGCGGATATGCTGTGTATTGTGCGATTGAAGGGGAGTTGTCCGAGAGCACAAAGCCACCGGAAGTCAGGATAAATAGCGTGATCGTTAAAAGGGAGACGAGGCCCCTGAAGACCTTGCCCCTTCCTTTTTGTCTTATATCTCTTAACGCTTTCATTTAATTCTTACCCCCTTTTTATTTATCCCTGTATATTGCGCATACTTCCGTCTCAGAGCCTACGTTGCCGATGCCCAGGGAGTTTATTGCATAATAAACCTCTACACTCCCTTTGCCTCCGGCGCCCTTGCCTATACCTTCATAGCCCGAGGCATACTCTATGGCCGTGCCCTTGGCATAATCCCTGTAAAGATAATCCACGTCCACGTTGACTGTTGTGTTGTTCAGTAAAAAGCTCAGGTCAGGCTCATTTGATGCGGTATCATTATTCATAGGCAATTCTCCCACCAGCTCGTCAATGAAATCAGGGATACCGTTTGACGGGTCTGTATCAGTGACATCCACTGTTATCTCCCCATATGGAGAGACTATGTCTCTTTCGGAGATTGCGTTTTTGATTACAGGTATGCTGACGGATACGCCGCTGTCTGCGGCAGCAAAGTTGATTTCGCTGAGCCTTTGGTTACCGGAGATCATCACATTGGTTGTGGATGTTGAAAGGGCTATCACCCCCACAGCAGTTGCCACAAGCAGCAGTAGAGTCCCCACAACAAGGGCCACGCCCTTTTCATTATTTGTTATCCTGTATTTCATCTTTTACCTCCTTTATGGTTCTTTTTCATGATCAATTCTGTTTCCATTCTTTTTTAATTCTTCAGCGCCACTTCCATCGACCATATCCTCCTTCTGCGCCTGTCGGTGTCAGGAGTGATATTTCCTTCGAGGTCAATGCCTGTTGCATAGTACGGCTTTGTGCCTGGTTCAAGTGTCGGGTCTTCCCTTGCCGTCCTGGCCAGGAGACTTACCCTGACACGGTCTGTATTTCCATCTGCATTCTGGTCTATTTCTTCAAATTGAAGGTCTTCGATATCAGAGGCTATTGTAACAGTGGCAGTACTCACCCTCTGCAAACATATATCACCGGCTTTAGCATTACTACAGTTAGTCATACCATCGGCCGTCGTTAACCGGTATGTCACATCCTCTATCAGATAAACAGGTCTGTCCACAGGGAATGCCTTGTCAACAGGCCTGTCGAGAATCAGTCTTTCGGTAACTGCGCAATTTGCTGAACTGCCTGATTCTATTTTTGTTATCTCAGCATAGGTTACTCCGTCAATTGATATGTATTTTTTGTCTGTATCATTAAATTTTGTTGTACCCGTGTAACATACATCAAGGTAAGGACTGCCTGCTGCATCTGTTTGTCCGACCTCAACATTGGTCTGGCCAGTCGGTAGTCCTATAGTTGCAATATCCCTAAACCCGCCGACAAGGGTTATAATGTCACTGCTGTTTGGTCCGAGGGCGTCACCAAGTGTTATTGCCCCAGTGAAGCCGTTTACCTGGGGCGCTTCGGCGTCAGGGTATCCGTAGCCGGCATTCCTTATGTCGTTTACGATCATGTCAAATGCTATCTTTGATGAGCCCTGTGTTTCCGTGACCTGGTCCTGGGCAATGAAGGAACGCTGCTGGACAACAAATGTAGTATATATTCCGCCCAGCACCAGGGCAGTAATCAGGAGTGCAATCATTAATTCAACGAGGCTGAACCCACGCTGAGAATTGCGGATTACACGTTTCAGATTTTTTGTTTTCTCTTCTGTTTTTAGTTTCTTCATTCCTGCACCTTTACTCCGGATATTGTGACCGACCGGTCGGTTGTGCCCTTTTCCCTCCAGAGTACAGTGACCTCAATTGTCTTCATGTTTGTTGCGGGTTGATCATCGGTAATGGTCCATGTCCTGGTATAAAGTAAAGGACCCCTGCCTGCGTCTGCAGCTCCAAATCCCCGCTCGTCTATGATGTTGGCAGTTCCGGCTGCTACGGCCAGAAATGGTGGATTGGTATCTCCATCAAGGTCCCTGTTTATGTCAGAACCGATTGGGTGATCCCCTGCTGTTAAGGCATCGTCTACATTCAGCTCCGTCCATTGCAGTGTCCTGAGCTTTTCAAGCATGTCCTGACCAAGCCCTGTTGCAACAGCCATCTCCCTGCTGAAAGTATTGCCCTGAATGGAGACCACCTGCATCAGAGCAACCCCCAGGAGCCCTATGACGAGGATTGTCAGGGCAACGAGCACCTCAACCAGGGTGAAGCCGAGTTCTCCGCCACGGCGGGTTGCGGGTTGCGAGTTGTTTTTTAGTCTCATCTTACTTCCGTCCAGTCTGTTTCTGATGTGTTATCTATATCCCCATCCCATTTCCACATATTCGTAGTGCCTGAGAGATTACTTATCCTGACACAATAACTGTATCCCCTTACGGTCTGCTGGAAATAAACAGAGCCTAACTTATCCGTGGAACCGTCAGGGCCGAACTCGGCGGTCGGCGGTGTTCCGGAAAAATTTATGCCGGAGGGAGGGATTGTTGTGCCGTTAGGACCGTTTGGCGGTGTTGTCCCTGATGCATAGCCGAAAATAATATCCATTCCGCAATCACTCAGGTTTACCACCTTTACACAATCCGGCACACCATCGCTATTTGCATCAGCATCGGTTTCGGGCAGCCTGTCGCCATCCGTGTCCTTGCATA
>BDTQ01000236.1 GCA_002898135.1 bacterium BMS3Bbin07 | reverse complement strand
CAAAAAGCCCGGGAAGCTTTTCCAGTGAAGAGTGTATAATGGAAGATATAAAACCCTTTTGATGGAGGTGTTATGAGAGACACAAAGATTGTGTTGTCAGACAACGAGATCCCTTCCAAGTGGTATAACATTATGGCGGACATGCCGAACCTTCCAAGGCCGCCACTGCATCCGGCTACAAAACAGCCCATTGGTCCTGATGACCTTGCTGCAATCTTTCCAATGTCACTTATTGAACAGGAAGTCACAACAGAGAGGTGGATAGATATACCGGAAGAGGTTATGAATGCCTACGCCCTCTGGAGGCCGAGTCCCCTGTACAGAGCCCGCAGGCTCGAAAAGGCACTCGGCACTCCTGCAAGGATATATTACAAATATGAAGGGGTCAGCCCTGCTGGCAGTCATAAACCCAATACTTCCATACCCCAGGCATACTACAACAAAGAGGCCGGCATAAAGAGGATTGCCACAGAGACAGGTGCCGGTCAGTGGGGCTCTGCAATGGCGTTGGCAGGAAGCCTCTTTGGTGTGGACGTTACTGTTTACATGGTGAAGGTGAGTTATAACCAGAAGCCTTACAGAAGGATAGCGATGGAGACCTGGGGTGCCACTGTCCACGCAAGTCCTACAGATATTACACAGTCAGGAAAGAAGATACTTGAGGCAGACCCGGACAGTCCGGGAAGTCTCGGCATAGCCATATCAGAGGCGGTTGAGGATGCAGCAGGCCACAGTGATACGAATTATGCCCTCGGCTCGGTGCTTAATCACGTGCTCCTGCACCAGACAGTAATAGGGCTTGAAACAAAGAGGCAGTTTGAACTCATAGGCGAATATCCTGATATTATAATCGGGTGCTGCGGCGGGGGGAGCAACCTTGCGGGTGTGAGCTTTCCATTTCTCCGGGACAAGATAAACGGAAAAGAACTGAGGGTGATGGCCGTTGAGCCTGAATCGTGCCCGACTCTGACAAAGGGTGAGTTCAGGTATGATTTTGGTGACACTGCCGGACTGACTCCGCTTTCAATGATGTATACCCTTGGACATGATTTTATGCCTCCCGGCATACATGCAGGCGGACTCAGATATCATGGGGACGCACCCCTGCTGTGCCAGCTCTATCACGACGGGTTGATAGAGGCAAAGGCATATCCTCAGACAACGGTGTTTGAGGCGGCGCTGCTGTTTTCTCGCACAGAGGGTATAATTCCTGCTCCCGAGACCTCCCATGCCATAAGGGCTGCCATTGATGAGGCATTGCTCTGCAGGGAAGAGGGGAAGGAGAAGACCCTGCTCTTTAATCTCAGCGGCCACGGCTATCTCGATCTCCAGGCATATGCAGACTACCTTGCGGGCAAACTGACTGATTATGAATACCCTGAAGAGAAGATAAAAGAGGCCCTTTCGAAGTTGCCCGTGATTTAGGTTCGGGTTCTTCCGCGGAGTATTGCTTTCACCCCTGTATTAGTAGCAAAATAATTTAATACTACTCAACACAAATTACAACTTAACACACAGCAAGGAGGGATCATGAAAAAGCAAAGGGGAGAGCAGCTCAGGAAATCACCTCTCAAGAGTGACAGGAAACCAAAGGCCGCGAAGGCCGCTGAAAAGAAGACTTCCGGCAAGACCGTGAAGAAGGCGGAGACACCGGGAATCAGGAAACAGTATCTCAAAAGCCGTCCTGCGTGCAAGGTTACTTTCAGGCTGCCGAAAGAGGCGGCTCCCGATGCACGGAAGGTCAGCATAGTGGGTGATTTCAACAACTGGGATAAAGGCGCTGCTGTGATGAAGAGGCTCAAGAGCGGTGACTTTACCATCACCCTGGAGCTTGAGACAGGAAGGGAGTATTGTTACCGCTACCTTATAGATGCCACTATGTGGGAGAACGACTGGTGTGCTGACAGATACAGGCCAAATCCCTTTGGCTGTGATGATTCCGTGATCGTGCTCTGAACTGTATTTCAGGGACTGTGGTCAGGAGGTGGGGCTCTCCGGAGAGTGCCCCTACCTCCTGACAGCCGGCCGTGCGCCGAGTGCATAGAGGATATTTGCCATAAGGCAGAAAATCCCGTCCTGAAGACTATCAGGTTTACGCCTACGAGTCCTGTGAGAAGGAGCCAGTACATGCTGTGGATGCAGCAAGCACAGTGCCTGTAAGTGTGAATATCCCGGCTCATTTGCCGATACAGAACTGACTGAATATCCTGTTCAGGATATCCTCTGTTGTAGTCTCGCCAGCAATCTCTCCCAGCCTGTCAAGGCCGTCTCTCAGTTCAAAGGCCGTTATCTCATAGGGCATTCTGTTTTTGATGGCCTCTGATGCCCTTGACAGTGATTCGGTTGCCTGGTCAAGGGCCAGTTTGTGCCTCAGGTTTGTTATCATGACTCCATCAGAAGATGTCCCGCTTTTAAATATCTGAGCCTCTATCTCTTTCTTCAGTGAGTCTATGCCCTGCCCTGTTTTGGCCGATATCCTGACCCTGGGAAGGTCCTCGGGAATAAGTTCTTCCTCGACTGAATGGGGCAGGTCTGCCTTGTTAAGGACTATAATGCTTTTTCTGTCCCGTATCTTTTCAATAATACTGAAGTCTTCATCTTTCAACGGGTGGCTTATATCAAACATTGCCAGCACTAAATCCGCACCGTCAATTGCCATGAGGCTCCTTCTGACCCCTTCGCTTTCAGCAAGGTTGTGGGTCTCCCTGATGCCTGCTGTATCCATTATCCGCAAGGGCAGACCGTTTATGTTCAGGCACTCCTCGATGACATCCCTTGTTGTGCCGGGAAGTTCCGTTACAATTGCCCTCTCCCGTTCAATGAGGGCATTCAGGAGGGAGGATTTTCCGACGTTCGGCTTTCCGATAATCGCCACAGACAGGCCCTCACGGAAGAACCGGGCTTCATCGTATGTTGAAGAGAGTTTCCGGAGTTGCAGGATGACCTCATCTGTTTTCCTGCTCAGGTCAGCCCTGGTCTGCAGGTCCAGCTCCTCTTCCGGGAAATCAATATATGCCTCAATATGTGCACAGATATCCACAAGGGTGTTTTTCACGGAGGTTATCTTTTCAGAGAGTGTCCCGGAGAGTTGCTCAATGGCGAGTCTCCTGCTCTTGTCTGTCTTTGCCCTTATCAGGTCGATTGTTGCCTCTGCCTGGGAGAGGTCTATTCTGCCGTTCATAAAGGCCCTGAATGTGAACTCTCCCGGCTCTGCAAGCCTTGCCCCCTCTTTTGCAGTTAGTTCAAGAACCTTTCTCAGGGGTAGCATCCCCCCATGGCAGTTAATCTCCACTACATCTTCCCTGGTATAGGAATGTGGTGCCCTCATAACGGATAGCAGCACTTCATCGACGGGGGTGATGTTTTCAGGATTGGTGATATACCCGTAAAGTATGGTGTGGGAGCGGGTTTTTGCGGGCGATTTTCCATTGGGTGAGCAGAATATCCTTGAGGCAATATTTATTGCATCTTTTCCGCTTAATCTGATTATACCTATCCCGCCCTCACCTGAAGGGGTGGAGATGGCGACTATGGTATCTTCAAGGTTCATATATGGAGAGTTCCGGGGATTTGTTAACTGTTTTCAGCAACCGTGTCGGGAAATGGATAAAATGATGGGGTGAACGATGGGACTCGAACCCACAACCGCTGGAGCCACAGTCCAGTGCTCTAACCATTGAGCTACGCTCACCATAATAAAACGGCCATTACTCTCAGATCAGGTTTAACTATATTTTATCAGAAGCAGCCTGTATTTTGCTAATAGTGGTGCGCCTGGGAGGATTTGAACCCCCGACCCACTGATTAGAAGTCAGTTGCTCTTTCCTGCTGAGCTACAGGCGCATTTTGATTTTCTATCTGTCATTCCGGCAGTCCTTAAGCCGGAATCCGGTCTTCCCATTGCTTTTTGAATGCCCCGGGTGTTTTCAGGTCATAATGACATAAAAACCTTTGTGCCCACGTTTAACATAACTTCAATCTTACAATTCAAAATGGTCGGGGCGAGTGGATTCGAACCACCGACCCCCTGCTCCCAAGGCAGGTGCGCTAACCAGGCTGCGCTACGCCCCGAACATGTAAGCCTACTAAAAAAAGCCATAAAATGTCAAATTATAATCATGGAGTCAGTAGAAACGTCCTCCGGAATTTTGTATAATAAAATTAAGGATTAAAGAAATCTCCTGTAACTTCCGATATAGTATCAGAGGAGGTCAAAATGAAACAGGTTACGGAAAGGATAGACCCGGAAAGGTTTTTCAGGTATTACATCGTAAAGGTCTGCGAGGAGGCCAGTGTTGATACAAGGGAAAAGTTTTTGCAGATAGAGTACCTTTCAAAGATGCTGACCGGTTTTGTTGACCCTAAGACATACTTTGATGACTCCGGAGACCTTGTCAGGGTTATAGACGTCCTGAAAGAAGAAGCTGAAAAGACTCAGGTATCTATTAATGCGTACAAAAAGGCGGCGGACAAGATACTCTTCTATCAGAGCTTCTGTCCCGAAGCCTTTAAAAGGCGTTTGCTGAGCCTGAGTTTTTATTCAGGCGCTGCAAAGATGTTTTACAGGATTGTGGGTAATTACAGGATTCCCGTTTGCGGTCTTATCTCAATGGAATATTCTCTCTGGAACTTTATACTCAGGTCAACACATCAACGCTATTTCTTCTGAGTGACACGGCACATCCGTTGCCCAGGAAGTATTGTTTTGATGCTGTTTTCATGCCTTTTTCTTCCGGAAGTCAACCTTAACAACTTTTGACGGCTTTTCCTCCACGGTTGTTGATTCGGTGGCGGTTTCCGTCCCTGCATCCGTCAGAGACAGAAACTGCGTGTTCAGCTCAGGACAATAGACCCCCATTATATGTTCTGCCGGGACAATACAGTGCTGGGGGTTTGTTCCAAAGACGAGCCTGGCATCAATGCCATAGTCATCCCACGTAAATTTCATTCCCCTGTTGAAGACCAGGATAAGCCCCTTTTCCTCCTCTTCAGGGAGAAAGCCCCTGTTGCCGATAACCACATTTTCAGCATTCCTGACAACAACAAAGACCCTTCCGGTAAGGTCAAGGAGCTCATAGAAGATATGTCTCTTCAATTCATTCAGTCTGATGTCTGTTTCTTCTCTGTTTTTCATTATTTATTATACCCGGCTTCAGCAATAAAAAGCCTCAGTCATTGAAAACAACTAAAATTAAACCACTGAGGCAAAGAGACACAGAGAGAAAATATCCGTTTCCGTGCCTCAGTGTCTCTGTGTCTCTGTGGTTATTAACCCGCAAATCAACATAAGTGACAGGCGATTTTTCTGTCTCCCGTATCTCTCAGTTCCGGAGTCTCCCTGCTGCATATTGATATTTTCTTCGGACATCTTGGGTAGAAGAGGCAGCCTGAAGGTAATTCGGCCATTTCCGGAATGCTGTTACAGGCTTTCACGAATTTGTCCTGCCTCTTTTCCGTTATCTCCTGCTGTGTAACCCTTACCCTGGGTATGGCATTCAGGAGCATCTCGGTGTAAGGGTGCTGCGGGTCCTGAAATATCGTTTCGGCATCTGCTTCTTCAACGATTTTTCCCAGGTACATGACTGCCACCACGTCGGCAAAGTAATAAACCACGTTCAGGTCGTGACTGATGAATATAAATGATAGTTTTTTCTCCTTTTTGAGGTCTCCGAGCAGGTTGATTATCTGGGCCTGTATGGAGACATCAAGGGATGACAGGGGCTCATCTGCCACAATGAGCTCAGGTGACAGGGCCAGTGCGCGTGCTATGCAGACCCTCTGCCTCTGTCCCCCGCTGAATTCATGGGGATAACGGTTCATGTGTTCGGGTTTTAGTCCAACAGTTTCAAGAAGCCCTGCAATCCGGTCCCTAAGTTCTTTTTTGCGCCCGATATTATGGATTATCAAGGGTTCGGAGAGGATGGAGAATATCTTCATCCTTGGATTCAGTGACGCAAAGGGGTCCTGAAATATCACCTGGACCGCCCTCCTGAAGTTTTTCAGTTCCCTGACACCGGCGTTATGGATATTGTTGCCCTTGAAGAAGACACTCCCCTCAGTGGGCCTGACCAGTTGCAGTATGAGTCTTGCAAATGTTGATTTCCCACATCCGCTTTCACCAACAATGGCAAATACCCTGTCCGAATCAACAGATATGCTCACACCGTCCAGGGCTTTTAATGTCTTTGTCTTGGCAAAGATGCCAGCCTTGATTTCGTAGTATTTCCTGAGGTTTTCTGTCCTTAGTATCTCCATATTAACCCTGCCGGATTACATCCTCTACCCTGATGCATCTGACGAGATGGTCCGGTTCGATCCTTTGCAGTGGTGGCTCTTCGAGGTCGCATACCTCAGTCCTGTATGTACACCGTGTTGAGAACTTGCAGCCCGGCGGCAGTTCGTCCGGAGCCGGAACTGAACCGGGGATCGGCTTTAACTGAATATTCCTTGCCACCGGAAGGGAGTGAAGCAGACCCAGGGTATAAGGGTGTGCCGGTTTTCGGAAGAGTGTATCAACCGGGGCTATCTCCACGATTCTTCCGGCATACA
>BDTQ01000235.1 GCA_002898135.1 bacterium BMS3Bbin07 | reverse complement strand
ACGAGAAGACAAAGATAAAGGTAGCAGGGGTTGATGCCGGTGTAATAGAGAAGATAGTCCTTGAAAGAAACAGGGTAAAGTTGAGGCTCAGGATTTACCCGGAGATAAGGCTTTACAGGGATGCTGTGGCATCCATTAAGACATCAGGCCTTTTAGGTGATAAGTATCTTGAGATAAGGCCGGGGATGGAACAGATAGAGCTTAAGGAAGGCGAGGTAATTCAGCGCGTACATGAGCCTGTGGATATTGATGATATGATCTACAAGCTTGCAGGTATTTCCGACAGCATTCAGAGCCTGACGGATAACATAAACGATGTTTTAGGCACAGAAGAGACCAAGAAGGCATTGAAGAAGACTGCTGCCAACCTTGCAGAATTAACGGGAAATCTTAATAATGCAATAACTGCAAATGACCAACGTTTGAAGGAAACCCTTGAAGGAATTAATACATTGACTGCTTCCATCAATAAACTGGTTGAAGACAATAGCAGTGAAATTGCAGATACGATAAGCAATTTTAAGGATTTTAGCGCAAAGGCCCCGGAGATGGTTGAAGAGCTGAAGGCCGCTGCAAAAGAGTTAAAAGCCCTCCTGGAAGAGAACAGGCCGAAGATCTCAAGTTTGATGGAGAAGACTGATAAGACGATGTCCTCGGTTCAGAAGGTTGCAGAGAAGATCGAGAAAGGTGAGGGTACAATCGGGAAGCTCGTTACTGATGAGAGACTCTATGAATCTGTAAGCAAGGCGGCCAGTGGTATCGAAAATACCATCGCCAGGATAGAGAGGTTCAGGACCTTTATCACCTTTAAGGGAGAATATCTTACGAAGACCGGTGACGGTAAGGGCTATTTTGATTTGACACTCAAGCCCCGGCCTGATAAATACTATATCCTTGGGGTTGTGGATGATCCCCTGGGAAGTGTTACCACAACAAAGACTATTACCTCTGTAGACGGTGTAACTACTGTTGAGGAGGAAGAGGTGATCGAGAGAAAGATTGAGTTTACTGCACAGTTTGCAAAGCGCTTTAAGGATTCGGTCTTAAGGATCGGGCTTAAGGAAAACACAGTCGGTCTTGGAGCCGACCAGTTCCTTATGAATGACCGGTTAAAGGTTTCGGCAGATATCTGGGATTTTGATAATGAGGAAGAGGGTGCCGGAAGACCCCATTTAAAGCTGTCCATGGATTACTATCTCTTCAAGAACCTCTTTGTTAGTGGTGGTGTAGACAATCTTCTGAATTCAAGGTGGCGGGGTATTTACCTGGGCTGTGGAATAAAATTCGAGGATGAGGATTTCAAGTATCTCTTCGGCTCTCTGCCGAGTGTATCAGTAAGGTAAGGGCTGATTACGCTTTATTTGTTACGCGAAAAGCGTATGACTTGTGACTATTATCATGGAAAGGAGGTGAAGAGTTTTGAGAATACCCTTATTCAGGCAGGTTGGTTTCTATCTGATTTTTTCCATGCTTCTGTTGGCTGTTGTTCCGAGAGTTGATGGAGCAATGCTTGGTTCTGACTTCCTCGGCTTATCTCAGTCTGAAAGGCAGGTTGATATCCGGAAGCTCCAGAGGTTTCTTGAATCCGAGGTTGTAAGCAAAAGACTGCTGGCCCTTGGTTTTACAGCAGGAGAGGTTGCCGACAGGCTTGGTTCTCTGTCAGATGAGGACCTCAATCAGTTCGCACAGAGGGTTGATCAGTTAAGGGTGGCGGGTGACAGCGGACTTGGTATTATAATCAGCCTTCTTGTGATAGCTATTTTAGTGGTTTTACTCCTCCAGCTAACAGGTCGCAGGGTTGTTATTGTTAAATAAGACAGTATCTTCGGTTATTCTTGTAATACTGTTGGTTGTTAGTGGCTGTGCAGGTCCTGAAACCTGGAAGAACCCTGAAACCCTGGAAAAGAAGGGGAGGGGGGATAATGTTATGCTCTCCGTTCCCTTCTTCTCCCAGGATGCCTATCAGTGCGGACCTGTATCACTTGCAGAGGTATTTAATTTCTGGGGTTATAAGGTGGCCCCTCAGCAGATTGCCGGGGATATTTTTAAAGCACACCTTAAAGGTACCCTCAGTATGGATATGCTTCTTTATCCCCGAAGGGCCGGTTTCAGGGCGTCGGCCTATAAAGGTGGCATGGAAGATATCCGCGACAAGATACAGAAGGGCTATCCATTGATTGTCATGGTGGATTTTGGTTTTTTTGTTATAGAGAAAAATCACTTTATGGTCATAGTAGGGTACAACAATGATGGTATATTTGCCCACTCTGGAAAAGAGAAGGAGGAGTTTTTTTCTTACGGTAAACTTGAGAGGATATGGAAAAAAACAGACTACTGGACATTACTCATAGAACCTTAGAGGTTTTATTTATCTTTCTGTTTGCCGTTTCTCTTGCCTCCTGCAGTCTGCCCAGGATAGTTGTGATTGATGACCCGCTTACACCTGAAGAACACATCAACCTTGGGGTTATTTATGAAAAGAAGGGTCAGTATGATGAGGCGATAAGCGAATATAAAAAGGCTTCAGGAACGTTACCCGTAGCATATTTATATATGGGTAATGCCTCGTTCCTGAAAGGGGATTTAAAGGGGGCCGAGGAGTTTTACAAAAAGGCCATTCGTGAGGAGCCTGCGAATGCCGATGCAATGAATAACCTGGCGTGGCTTTATTATAAGTGGGGTAAAAACCTTGATGAGGCTGAAGCACTCGTAAAGAGGGCAATAGAGATAAGACCTGAAAGGGCTGATGCATATAGGGATACCCTTATGAAGATTGAGGAGGGAAGGTGACAAAGGGGCTTATTCATATATATACAGGTGAGGGCAAGGGAAAAACAACTGTTTCTGTTGGTCTTGCCGTCAGGGCAAAAAGCAGGGGGTGGAGGGTTTTGTTTGCCCAGTTTATGAAACCCGATTATACGGGTGGAGAGCTTGACCTCCTGCAGAAACTCTCAATTGAGATAAGGAGATTCACTGATATCAAACCTCCATCTTTCTACCCCGGGATAGACATGACTGAACTGAAGAAACACTCTTTTGAGGCCCT
>BDTQ01000234.1 GCA_002898135.1 bacterium BMS3Bbin07 | reverse complement strand
TTATCCTGCTTATCTCATCGAAAAATCTGTCTGTATTTTTTACACCCATGGGCGGAAGCACCAGGGCCTCCTGACCCCACTCCTTCTCAATGTATTTCAACGTCTTTACAGTTGAATACCTTTGAAGCGCAACAGTAGCCGTGGCGTTCACGGAATCAGCAGCCTCTTCAAGTGGCGTGCCGCCCGGATACATCTTGCACTCTCCGGTATTCGGGGAATCAAAGACATCACTCGCATCCGAAAGCAGGGTGAAGTCGACACCCATGATCCCTAAAAGCCTCTTCACCTCACGGTAGTTGCCTGTATAGGTGTCAAAGCCGGGGATGATGTTTATCTTTCCGTTCGGCTCACCCTTCTTTCCTTCCGTAATGGTGGTGAGTATCCCCTTCATCATATTGTCATACCCGGTAATGTGAGAACCTACAAAACTTGGTGTATGCGCAAAGGGCACCGGCAGGTCCCTGGGGATAATGTCCTTATCCTTTGCCTGTCTTATATAGGCGTTCAGATCGTCACCGATAACCTCCGCCATGCAGGTAGTACAGACAGCAATCATCTTCGGATTATACAGGGCATATGAATTACGCAAACCCTCGAGCATATTGTTCAGACCGCCGAATACCGCTGCATCCTCTGTCATGGACGTTGATATGGCTGCCATCGGCTCCTTAAAATGCCTGTTCAGATGACTCCTGAAGTAGGCAACACAACCCTGCGCACCCTGAACAAAAGGCATTGTACCCTCAAACCCCGAGGCACAGAATATAGCGCCAAGTGGCTGGCACGCCTTTACAGGATTAATCTTTATATTCTTGCGGGCAAAGTTCTTCTCCTGATACTCTTCCGTCTTTGTCCACTCAGCTACCTCCCTGACCTTTTCTGCAGGCCAGGGATTCTCAAACTCCTTCTTCTTCTCAAACTGCTCAAGGTATTCCTGCTCCTGAAAGAGTTCATTATGGTCTTTTATCTTTATCCTCTTCATCTCTTCCTCCGTATCAAACTCCATGTAGGGCTGTTCACCGTCATATCCATATCCCTGGCAAAAACAGGGAAACCGTCAAAGCCATGGTAAGGGCCACTGTAGTCCCAGGAATGCATCTGCCTGAAGGGCACACCCATCTTGTGATATGAGTACTTTTCCTTGATGCCGGATCCCACCATGTCAGGCCTGAGCCTCCGCGCAAATTCCTCCATCTCGTAGAGCGTGGCATCATCCATTATCACAGCTCCCTCTTTCATCTCGGGATATGTCCTATTGTAATCATCGTCATGCCCGAACTCATACCCTGCGGCCACAACCTCCATCCCAAGGTCTTCATAGGCGCCGATGGTATGTCTCGGTCTCAATCCACCCACATAGAGCATCACCTTCTTGTCCTCAAGCTTCGGCCTGAAGCGCTCGATTACTTCATCCATCACCGGCTTGTATTTCTCGATCAACTTCTCTGCGTTCTCCTTGATCCTGTCGTCAAAATATGACGCGATCTTTCTGATGCTCTGGTATATCTTCGTGGGGCCGAAAAAATTAAACTCGGTCCAGGGAACACCGTACTTCTCTTCCATGTGCCTGCATATATAGTTCATGGACCTGTAACAGTGGATAAGGTTCAGCCTGGACTTGTGAGCAATGCCAAGCTCGTTCACCGAGGCATCACCCGTCCATTGTGCGATAACCCTCAGGCCCATCTCTTCAAGCATCTTCCTTGAGGCCCATGCATCTCCACCTATATTGTAATCACCAATCAACGAGACATCATAAGGCGTTGATTCCTTCAGCTCACCCTTGCCAAGCACAAAGTCCCTTATGGTGTCATTGGCAATATGGTGACCGAGGGACTGGCTGACCCCCCTGAACCCCTCACACCTAACAGGCACTATCGGGTAACCGAAATCCTTTTCAGCATTTTTTGAAACCGCCTCAATATCGTCTCCGATGAGACCCACAGGGCACTCCGAGAGTATGCCGATACCCCTTGCCAGGGGGAACAGCTCTTTCAATTCCAGTAAAGCTGCCTCCAGACCCTTGTCACCCCCGTAAACAATGTCTTTTTCCTGAAAGTCCGTTGTAATGTGCATTGTGCCAAAGGTATCAATACCTGTCTGGCCGTTGTAATAATTCCTTCTTGCCCCCCAGCTGTACTGCCCGCAACCGACAGGGCCGTGACTGACCGTAATCTGGTCCTTCACAGGGCCCCAGACAACACCCTTTGCACCGGCATATGCACATCCCCTGACAGTCATGACGCCGGGCCTTGACTTTACATTGGACGTGACCTTACATGTACTGCATTCGCCGGTTGGATCATTGGGCGCTAAATGCTTGGCCCTGTCCTTACGCGTCTTTTCCGGATATGCCTCCAGTACCTCATCAATTATTTTCTGAGTCTCTTTAATGGCATTACTCATCACTCCTCCTTGTTATATTTTATGAAAGTCGGATTTCTTTAATCTTCCGGCTCGGCTTCAAGTATTCCGAAGTCCATAAGCAGGTCTTCCAGTTCATCCATTGACATCGGAGTCGGGATAACGAAGTTTTTATTCTCGGCTATCTTTTTTGCCAGTGTCCTGTACTCATCCGCCTGAGGATGGTCAGGAGAGTACTCGACCACCGTCTTCCTTCTCAACTCAGCTCGCTGGACCTCATTGTCTCTCGGAATGAAATGGATCATATGGGTATTAAGTCTTTTGGCAAGCTCGGAGATCAATTCATATTCCTTGTCCGTCTTTCTGCTGTTGCAGATAAGGCCTCCGAGTCTTACGCCTCCGCTCTGGGCATATTTGAGAATACCCCTTGAGATGTTGTTTGCAGCATACATTGCCATCATCTCTCCTGAGGTGACTATATATATCTCCTTTGCCTTTCCTTCCCTTATCGGCATTGCAAAACCACCGCAGACAACGTCACCAAGAACATCGTAGAAGACAAAGTCGGTGTCCGCCTCATAGGCGCCGTTCTCCTCAAGGAAGTTTATGGCGGTAATAACACCACGGCCTGCACATCCCACTCCAGGCTCCGGGCCGCCTGACTCAGCACATCTGATACCCCTGTAACCGGTAAGCAGCACTTCTTCAATCTCGAGGTCCTCTACCGAACCCCTTTCCCTTGCCAAATCCATAACCGTTACCTGAGCCTTTTTATGGAGTATCAGCCTCGTTGCATCCGCCTTCGGGTCACAACCAACGATCATACACTTGTAACCAGCCTCCGAAAGGCAGGCAACTACATTCTGTGAAGTTGTTGACTTTCCGATTCCACCCTTACCATAAACAGCTATCTGTCTCATCATCATGTCCTCCTCTGAAATTTTTTCAGGTTTTAGTTATTAGTTATTAACTTAATATAATAGATAGCAAGAGTCGTGCCAAGTCTGAAAGCAAGCAAATTCAGTGCTTTTGAAGGGGTTACTCTTTTTGTAGATACATTATTGTTTCTACCCAAAGCATTTTTGTATGACCATTAACTTCCGGCTCTTCCGTGCGATAAATGAAAACAGGAAAAGGAACACACCCCTTAATCCCCTCTTGATAGAGGGGAAATCCCTGACAACCCTCGGCCTCACCAGGAAGAACGGAACAAAGTAAGGGGCGTAAATCAAGGAGGAACTCCCCTCTAAAAAGAGGGGACAGGGGGTGTGTAAAAAGCAGGGGAGCATATAAAGGGACAGGCAACAGACAGGATATGTTGACAAAGACATCAGTAAAGTAATACTTTTATTTAGAGCAGACATCCAAACAGGAAGGAGAACATTGCGGGATAATGACAATTCATAAAAACATTCTGGGTCTTATAGGTAATACCCCCCTCGTAAGGATCAACCGGCTTGCAGGAGAAGGGGATGCAGAGGTATATGCAAAACTTGAAGGGTTTAATCCGGGGGGATCGGTAAAGGACAGGATTGCATTGAATATGATCGAAGAGGCAGAGAAGAAAGGAAAATTAAAAAAAGGCGGAACCATTATAGAGCCCACAAGTGGAAATACCGGTATTGGCCTTGCAGTGGTGGCGGCAGTTAAAGGGTACAGACTCATCCTCACCATGTCTGAAGACATGACCATTGAGAGGAGGCAACTCCTTAAGGCTTTTGGAGCAGAGCTGATACTGACCGAGGGCTCAAAGGGGATGATGGGGGCTGTGGAAAAGGCTGAGGAGTTATATCTTAAAAACAGGGATCGCTATTTTATGCCTCAGCAATTCGAAAATCCGGCAAATCCTGATGCCCACAGAAAGACCACAGCCCCTGAGATAATCAGGGACCTTGGCAGCGTACCTGATGCCTTTGTTGCAGGTATCGGCACAGGGGGAACCATAACGGGAGTTGGTGAGGTACTCAAGGAACAACGCAGGGATTGTCATATCACGGCGGTTGAGCCGGCAGCTTCAGCCGTCCTTTCAGGAGGGGAACCTGGACCCCACAAGATCGATGGAATAGGGGCCGGCTTCTTCTCCGGCGTGCTCAACCCAAAGATATACGATGAGGTTATCCCTGTAACCGATGATGACGCTTACGGGATGTCCAGGCAATTGGCACTGAAGGAAGGTCTACTCGTCGGGGTCTCTTCCGGTGCTGCCATGTGGGCAGCCCTGCAGGTTGCCGCAAGGCTTGGCAGCGGGAACAAGATAGTCGTAA
>BDTQ01000233.1 GCA_002898135.1 bacterium BMS3Bbin07 | reverse complement strand
AGGATAAGCAGCATGTTTCTCTTGACAAACCACCTGCTGTCACTGATATGTTTTACGGCAACAGGAATTACCCTCGGGCCAAAGTGTGTTATCAGGTTTATGAGAAAATGCCTTATTGTTTGGGATTCCTCGTCAACGAGTGCATCCATCAGTGGGGATATAATCCGATCTCCATAATAATCGCACAATTGCAGGGCATCTTCTCTTGCCTGTCTGCCTATAATCCTGAGGGAGTCAATGAACTGTGAGATGAATTCAGGAGACTTGTAATCTTTAAGAGCAGCTGAACTTATATCCGGGAATCTCTCTTTTGACAGATTTGATTCCAGCACCCGGAATATCTTCAGTACCTGACCATACTGGCCGGTCTCTATAAACTGAATCGCCTCTTCTTTTATCATGTTGACAAGGTACTCATATTCTTCTTCCGAGATTATATCAGATGAAATAAGTTCCAGCATTGTCTGATTGAAATATCTCTCTACATACTCATCACTGCATGCCTTTGTGAGTTCTTCCAATTCCTTTACTGCAACTTCCGAGACATCAAATCTCAGAACTTGTTCTATCTCTTTCTGGTATATGTCTGTCACATAGGATTCAAAGTCACCTGTGCCCAGAAGGTTTACAACATCAGGGGAGAGAAATATATCATCTGCAATTATGCTGTCCCCAAAGGTAGTGTCTTCAGAGTCAACCTGATAAAACTTCGAAAATTTATCAAGAAGATTTTTGAGGGCTGACGGGATGGTCACTTGCTGTTCATCAATAGCGCTAAGCAGTTCTATAATCTTGTCCACCGATATCTCTCTGATTGCCCGTTCAGTAGACCCTATATCCGTGGAGACATTTTTGACTGCAGAGGAGAGAAACTGTTTTTTTAATTCAGGCCGGAGTCTGCTGATAAAATCTATGAGCCTTGTCAGCTCCCTGCTGGAGAAAGTCGTTCCCGGAGACGTTTTCATGTAAGTGGTAACCACCCTCTCGCAGCTCTCTTCCTTGAAGTCCCCGGGATTGGTTGTATTTACCATTTCTGCGAGGGTTTCAGGAGGGATTTCCTGTATTACGTCTGAGGCTCCTTCTGTTTGCAGGGTGCCGTCAATCAGCCCGCGTATATAGCGTTCCCACAGGCCTGTTGCAGAACCTTCCTTTGCTGTTCTGCCTTCACCAAAAGAGAATGCACCATAGTCTATGAAGCCTGTCTTGATGTGGATCAGCTTGTATTCGTTTACAGTCTCCTGAAGGGCTTCCGGAGTCAAGTCAGTAGCATCAATTGACAGAAAACGGAGAAATTCATAAAACTCGTCTTTAGTCAGGCCGGATGTAAATGTCACATAGGCAATGTTCATTCCGCTCAGGTGCAGGGCAAATTCCCTGTAAGCAGCGTTTTTTTTGTCAAGGACACTGTTATCGATAACAATGGTGTCCTTTGCAATAGCAAAGGTTATCTCGGGCCTCAGTTCAAAGAGTTTTTCCAAACAGTCGAATGCCCTGTTTAATGACCTCTCTACCGAGGGGTGACCGGCAGGATAGATATTTACATTACGGCGTGAGACATTTAATTCAAAGATGGCCTCACTGAGTAATTGAGCATCAAGGGGGAGTTTTTCCCTGTCGTCAGCCATGCTGTAATTTTAACATAAAAACATGTAGTGTACAAAGCACTATTTGAAGCCCTCTATTTACATTGCAAAGCTTCTGTTTTCTCAAGGCTTGCTTCTCGTTGGCTGAATTTCCTGTCATGCGGTTTTAATCAGTCTCTCCGCAATCTGGACGGCATTCAGGGCTGCGCCTTTTCTGAGGTTATCTGCCACTATCCACATGTTAATGCCATTCTCGATAGATTCATCCTCCCGCACCCTGCCGATATAAACCTCATCTTTTCCGGCTACGTCAACAGGGAGTGGATAAATATTCTTCTCAGGGGCATCGAATACTACAATTCCCGGGAAGGCCGCAAGCAGAGCCCTGACATCATCGGCTGCAAGCTTCTTTTCGGTCTCCACATTTACACTCTCGGCATGACACCTGAATACAGGGACCCTTACGGTTGTAGCAGTTACCCTGATTGAGTCATCTCCCAGTATCTTTCTGGTCTCATTAACCATCTTCATCTCTTCTTTCGTATAACCGTTGTCAAGGAAGCTGTCAATGTGAGGCAGGACATTAAAGGCGATCTGGTGCGGATAGACCTCGCACTCAACAGACCTGAAACTAAGCATGTCCGTGGTCTGCTTGAGAAGCTCGTCTATAGCCTTTTTTCCTGTGCCGGAGACGGACTGAAAAGTTGTAACAACCACCCTCTTTATCCCTGCAGCATCATGGATCGGTTTAAGTGCCATTACCATCTGTATGGTTGAGCAGTTCGGGTTTGCAATTATGCCCTTGTGCCGCTTGATGTCTTCAGGATTGACTTCAGGGACAACAAGCGGTACCTCAGGGTCCATGCGCCATGCAGAAGAGTTATCGATTACCACACATCCTGAGCGGGCAGCTACAGGTGCCCATGTCCTTGACCTTTCCCCTCCGGCTGAAAACAGGGCAATATCAATTCCTTCAAAAGAGTCCTCTTCCAGCAGTTGAA
Source organism: bacterium BMS3Bbin07 (assembly GCA_002898135.1). GTDB lineage: Bacteria > Nitrospirota > Thermodesulfovibrionia > Thermodesulfovibrionales > JdFR-85 > BMS3Bbin07. The sequence continues at coordinate 3,889 of BDTQ01000233.1, read as the reverse complement.
CTACAATGTCTCTTCCCCTGAACTCTATCCTTGTACCCGCTGACCTTTCAGATGCAAAGGGGAGCAGCTCCTCCACAGGAAAGTTCCTTTCCTCAAGAACAGATATCATCTCCTCACCAACAGCACCTGTTGCGCCAACAACGGCAACTCTATATTGCTCCTTTTTCCCAAGCATTTTTTATGGCTCCTTTATGTTTTTAAATTTTACCTGTTGCATGTTTCTTTACATACTCCCCTGTTTTTTACACACCCGCTGCCCCCTCTTCTTAGAGGGGAGTTCCACCTTGATCTTCGCACCTTACCTTGTTCCGTTCATTCTGTTGAGGCAGAAGGTTGTCAAGGACTTTTCCCCTCTATCAAGAGGGGATTAAGGGGTGTGATCCTTGCTATACTTTAAAGCTTCCCGACATAGTCTGCAACAAGGTCTCCCACCTCAGTGGTGCTATAGCCCATCCTGCCGGCAGCGAGGCTCTTGAGGTGTTTGCCGGTCACTTCCATCACGGCCTTCTCTATCGTCTCTGCTGCAGCATCCTCGCCAAGGTGCTCAAGCATCATTCCGCCGGCACTGATGGCTGCAAGGGGGTTTATGATGTTCTTTCCCGTATACTTGGGTGCAGACCCCCCTATGGGCTCAAACATGCTGACTCCTTCGGGATTGATGTTTCCGCCTGCAGCTATGCCCATTCCACCCTGTATCATGGCGCCGAGGTCGGTTATAATGTCACCGAACATATTGTCTGTGACTATTACATCAAACCACTCAGGGTTTTTCACAAACCACATTGTTATTGCATCCACATGGGCATAATCAGTCTCTATGTCGGGATATTCCTTTGCCACCTCATTAAATGTCCTCTGCCAGAGGTCCCAGGCATAGGTGAGGACATTGGTCTTTCCACAGAGTGTCAGTTTCTTTCTCTTGTCCCGTTTCCGGCAATATTGCAGGGCATATCTTATGCACCTTTCTGCACCGAGCCTTGTATTGACCGACTCCTGTATGGCAACCTCATTTGCTGTTCCCTTTCTCAGGAAAGCCCCGCCGCCCACATACAGTCCTTCGGTATTTTCCCTGACCACCACAAAGTCTATGTGCTCGGGGCCCTTGTCTTTAAGTGGACACTCAACGCCCGGGTATAGCTTTATGGGTCTCAGATTTATGTACTGGTCAAGCTCAAAGCGGAGTCTCAGCAAAATCCCCTGCTCCAGAATGCCGGGTTTTACATCAGGGTGTCCTATGGCCCCGAGAAGTATGGCATCGTGTTTCCTGAGGTCTTCGATAACGCCGTCCGGAAGTGTTTCACCTGTTCTGAGATATCGCTCTCCTCCCAGGTCATAGTGAGAGAAGTTGAGTTTAAACCCGAACCTCTCCGATGCCGACTCCAGGACCTTCATCCCTTCCCTGACTACTTCAGGGCCTGTCCCGTCACCGGGAATAACGGCAATACTGTAAGAATTTGACATAAATTAAAACTCCCTTCTCCGTAGTTCGTGGCTGAATGATTAAAAACTAATGTATAATATCATAAATTAATCCAAACTTTGAAGGGAGGACAGGATGGAGTTTGAGAGTGCCGAGGAGTGCTGGAAGGCCATTCAGGAAAGTTTAAACACGGATCTTTTGCCGGAGATAGAGCGTTTTGCTCGGGAAAATAACACCCCATCCCGGATTGTATTCGGCACATCCGGCTGGAGGGGAGAGATAGGAACTGATTTTACCTTTCATAATATCAGGGTGGTTACGCAGGCAATCATCAATACCCTCAGGAGGGAGAACTCCGAAATAAGAGAGGCTCTTGGCACATCGGACTTTGATGATGTCAGGCGCAGGGGGATAATCGTAGGGCACGACAATCGTTTTCTGGGGCCTGAGTTTGCAAAAGAGGTTATGGGTATGTTTGCCTCTGAGGGGATAAGGCTCTATTATGCCGGTGAGACAACCACCCCTGAGTTGTCGGCCTCCATCGTTATGCGCAATGCCGCATGTTCAGTAAATATCACGCCTTCGCATAATCCTTCCAATTATTCAGGTCTCAAGTTTAACCCCTCGGACGGTGGTCCTGCAGGCTCTGAAATAACGGATGTAATTCAGGCAGAGGCAAACGCCCTGATGCAGAAAGGCGGCGTGCAGGACGAAAGGGGCAGTGCAGAGGGGATAGATTATGAAGAGATGGATACTACAGGACGTTACATCACGTTTCTCAGAAGCCGGGGGACAGTGAACCTGGAGAAGGTCAGGAAATTCGTGGCAGACACGGACTGCCTGATTGTGGTTGATCACGTCCATGGTGCAACGAGGAAGAGGCCGGAAAGATTGCTGGGAGTTTCAGGAAGACCGGGCGAAAAACTTGTTTTGCTGAGGACGGAAGACGATTTTCTCTTCGGGGGGGTGGCTCCGGAGCCGTCAGAGCGTAATATGGAGGGTGTTGAGCGGGTGTTGAGTGCAAGCACTGCAGGATTCAGGCTCGGAGTAATTATGGACCCTGACGGTGACAGGATAAGGTTTGCCGACCATGCCATGCAGATACCGATGAACTATTTTGGTGCAATGGCCCTGCATTTCCTTCACGTACATAAGGGAATAAATGGTATTGCGGTAAAGTCCGTTGGAACGAGTAATTTTGTCAATGCAATTGCAGAGAGGCATGGAATTACAGTGAGGGAGACGAAGGTGGGATTCAAAAACTTCCGCCCCTATCTGCTGCCGGATGCCCCTGAACGAGCGATTGTTGCGTTTGAGGAGTCTGACGGTTTTTCCGGCTATAACCATACCCTTGAAAAGGATGCCCTCTTTGCACTCCTCCTTGCAATTGAGATGGTTGCATTTACGGGAATGAACCTGAGCGACTATCTCAGGGAGCTTATGGATGAATATGGTCATTATTATCCGGACCGCTCAGGTATTGAGGTGGACCGTTCCCTTATTGGTGAGCCATTGAAGAAAAAACTCTCCGTAATCAGGGAGAGCTATCCTGTGGGGAGTACAATACGGATTGGTGACAGGTCATTGAAGGTGAAGGACCTGATAACCGTTGACGGCACCAAGATCGTGCTTGAGGACGGCTCCTGGCTTATGATCAGGCCGTCGGGAACCGAGCCAAAGGTTAGGTTTTATATAGAGGCAAGGACGATTGAGGAGAAAGAGGCGATATTTAAGACTGCAGCCAAGCTGACTGAAGAGGCGATCAGGCCCTGATAGCCTGTCAGCCTGTTTCACGCTTTAATATCAACACGCTGAGGGGGGGCAGAGTAATCTCCAATGAGCAGGGGCGTCCGTGTACAGAGTCGTCCACTGTTTCAACCCCTCCGAGGTTGCCCATGTCAGAGCCGCCGTATATTGCTGAATCGCTGTTAAGTAGCTCTCTGTAAAACCCGGGTTCAGGTACGCCGACCATATATTTATATCGCGGCACCGGGGTGAAGTTACATACGAAAACAAGAAAGTCCTCAGGGTCCTCTGCCCTTCGGATAAAGGAGAGTACACTCTGTTCGGAATCCGAGAAATCAATCCACTCAAACCCCTCCTGTTTGAAGTCTACCTCGTAAAGGGGGGGCTCTGTGATGTAGAGGTTGTTGAGGTCTGTGACGAACCGCCTGATACCCCCGTGATATTTCCCTTCCTTCAGTAAATACCACTGCAACTCAGAATCCTGGTTCCATTCCCACCACTGTCCGAATTCCCCGCCCATGAACAGGAGCTTTTTGCCGGGGTGCCCGTACATGAACCCATAGAGTGTGCGGAGGTTGGCAAATTTTTGCCATGCATCTCCCGGCATCTTGTCCAGCAGCGACTTCTTGCCGTGAACCACCTCGTCGTGTGAGAGGGGGAGTACAAAGTTTTCAGAGAATGCGTAAATGAGTCCGAACGTATGGTTGCTGTGGTGGTATTTTC